>VBKL01000160.1 GCA_005879805.1 Deltaproteobacteria bacterium
GCCGGGGCCAACTCCTTGGCGGACTGCATGAACATCAGCACCGCCAGCACCGAGAACACCGCCCATGCGGCGTAGATCGCTCCGCGCATGCGGAAGGTCGTGTCCAGCGATCGGCGATAGGCGTTCCGGACCCGATCGAAGGTGCGATTGATGATCCCGGCGAGGCCCTTGTCCTCGTCGCCTCCCCGCATCAGGGTGGCGGACATGACCGGCGAGAGCGTCAAGGCGACGATGCCTGAAATGGTGACCGCCCCCGCGAGCGTGAGCGCGAACTCGCGGAACAGCGATCCGGTGAGCCCGCCCTGGAAGGCGATGGGCGCGTAGACCGCGGCGAGCGTGATGGTCATCGAGATGATGGGACCGATGAGCTCGCGAGCACCCTTCAAGGCCGCGTCGACGGGTTTCATCCCCTCGCGCAAATGGCGCTCGACGTTCTCGACCACGACGATGGCGTCGTCCACGACCAGACCCACCGAGAGCACGATGGCGAGCAGGGTGAGGGGGTTGATGGTGAATCCGAAAACCTGGATGAGGAAGATTCCGCCGATGAGCGAGACCGGAATCGCCACCACCGGCACCAGGGCCGATCGCAACGAGCCGAGGAAGAGGAAGATGACGACCACGACGATGATCAACGTGTCGCGAAGCGTGCTCACCACCTCGCTGATGGCGCTGGAGATATAGGCCGTGCCGTCGTAAGCGAGGCGCGCCTGGATCTGCTGCGGGATCTCCTTCTGCAAGGAGTCCATCTCCGTGCGCACGCGCTTGATGACGTCGAGCGAGTTGGCGTTGGGCAAGGACCAGACGCCGATGAAGACCGCGGTCTGCCCGCTGAAGTTGACGGCGGTGTCGTAGTCCTCCGCGCCGAGGACGACGTCGGCCACGTCGCGCAGGTGGATGCTCTTCTGCCCGTCCTGGCGGATGACCATCTGCTCGAACTCTTGCGGCGAGCGCAGGTCGGTGTTGGCGGTCAGGTTGACCTGGACCAGTTGCCCCTTCGTCTGGCCCACCGCCGCGAGATAGTTGTTGGCGGCGAGCGCCCGCTGGACCTGCGCCGGGCTCACGTTGAGCGCGGCCATCCGATCGGGCTTGAGCCAGATGCGCATGGCAAAGGTGCGGGCGCCGAGGATGTCGGCGCGCTGCACGCCCTCGACCGCCGTGAGCCGAGGCTGCACGACGCGCACGAGGTAGTCGGTGATCTCGTTCTGCTTGAGGAACTCGGAGGAGAAGCTCAGGTAGGCGGAGGCGAACTGGCTGTCCGCCGATTCGATGTTGAGGACCGGTACCTGCGCCTCGGGGGGCAGATCGCCGCGGACCTGGTCGACCTTGGAGCCGATCTCCGCCAGCGCCTCGGTCGAGGCGTAGTTGAGGCGCAGCCGGGCGCGGATGATGGAGACGCTCTGGTGGCTCTCCGACTCCAGGTAGTCGATTCCGTCGGCGGAGGCGATCACGCGGCCGAGATCATTTTGTGCTCAGCGGTCGACGGCGTTGGGGGTCAATTCGGCGGTCGGCGCGAGATCGTTGCGCACCGTCACGGCGCTGCCGTTGCGCAGCTTGAAGGCGCCGCTCGACACGACGGTTTCGCCGGCGGTGAGGCCCGAAGCGACCGCTACCAGATCGCCCCTGCGCTCTCCGAGCCGCACGAACTTCTGCTTGGCGATGAGCCCGGGCGCCTGGCCGGCCTGCGGAGGCGCCTCTTCCAGCGCGAACACCGAATCGCCATAGGGCGCGTAGAGGACGGCGGTGGCCGGAATCACCAACACCGGACGCTTCTCCGGCGCGAGTACCTCGACGTTTGCGAACATGCCCGGGAGCAGGCGGCCGTCGGGATTGGGGAAGACGGCGCGGACGCGGACGTTGCGCGTGCTCACGTCCACCTCGGAATTGATGACGCTGACGGTCCCCTCCCAGCTCTTCTTCGCGAACACATCGGTGCGCAGCCGCGCCCGCATGCCCGGGATGAGATCCGCGAGGGCCTGCTGCGGCAGCCAGAAGTCGGCGTAGATGGGATGGATCGACTGCAGCGAGGCGATCGGCGTCCCGGATCCGACCACCTGTCCCAGCTCGACCTGCCGGATGGCCACCCTGCCGTCGAAGGGCGCGCGGATGGTTTTCTTGGCGATGGTGGCGGTGAGCGTGTCGACGTTCGCAGCGGCTTGCTTCGCCCGGGCCTCGGCCGCTTCCAGATCGGCCGCTGAGGTGAAGTCCGACTTGCGCAGCGTCTTCGAGCGCTCGAGGGTCGCGCGGGCCAGCTCGGCGTCGGCGCGGGCAGCGGCGAGCTGCGCTTGTTCCGTCGAGGTGTCGAGCTGGACCATCACGTCGCCCTTGCGGACGAAGGCGCCGGAGTCGAAGCCGATGTTCCGCACCAGCCCGGGCAACTCGGAAGCCACGGTTACGGCGCGCACGGCCACCAGCGTCCCGACCGCCGACCGCGCCGATTCCCACTGCTGGGCATCGACCTTGGCGGAGGTCACCGACTCGGGCGGCATGGTGAACGACTTGCCCGCCTTGATCATGACGCCGATCTGGCCGGCCTTGATCCCGACCAGCACGGCGATGACCGCCACCAGGGCCAGAACGGCCAGGATCCACGTCCTGCGGCGCTTTCGCGGCCGTTCGGAGGCGTCGAGCGATCCCGAAGGACCTTCCGGCTTTTCCTGAGGTTCGCTCGTCCAGGTGTCGTGCATGTCGAAACGCTCCTTGGCGGATTCCCCGGGGGCTCAGATGCCACAGGCCGCGGATCGTTTTCCATTCCTTCCGAAGGAATTTCGACCGGGGCCTGTTGATGACGAACGCGGCGCTCGTCTTGTGACGTTTCCGAGACCAGCGGAATTTCGCTCAGGTCTCCGGCACTTCGGTCCCGCGGTCGCGTGATGAGGGTCACTGCACTGCGTTACGGCGGGGCGTAGCCAGTGCCACGAGGGGGGTGGCGCCCATCCCGGGCGCTGGGAGGCCTCATGCTGCGAAGTTCCGTGAAGCTAGCCGTCGTTGCGCTCGCGCTCGTCGCATGTAGCCAGGGCGCCCGGTCCGGGTCCTCCAGCGGCAATGCGTCGATTGCGGGTGCGATCGACGCGACCTCGTTAGCCGCCATGCGCGGGCAGGCGTTGAGCATCTCGGTCGTCGGTACGCAGCGCGCAACCAGGACGGATGCAAGCGGGAAGTTCTCCCTGGCCGGGCTCGCCCCGGGAAGCGCCGACCTGCGTTTTCAGGCCCAGGGCATCGACTCGACGCTGCACGTCTCCGGGCTGGTTCCGAAGCAGACCATGCAGATCTCGCTGCGGGTCAGCGGCAAGGGAGTCACCCTCGTCGGTTCGAACAACGAGGTCGCCTTCGTCGGCGCCATCGACGCCGTCGGCACGAGCAGCATCACCGTCTCCGGCCTCGAGGTCGACATGGACGACACCACCCGCATGGTCGCCCGCCGGGCGACCGTTCCGCTCTCCTCCTTCAAGGTGAACCAGATCGTCGCCGTCGTTGGAACTCTCCAGGGCGGGAAGGTGCTCGCGCGCCTCGTCGATCTGCTGCTCCCCGCGAACTTCGATCAGATCATCCTGCGGGGGACCATCGACTCCATCGCCGCGCCCGGCTTCGTGGTGTCGGGGCTCACCATCGCCACCGGCGCGAATACCCGCTTCCGGCGCGGCCTGACCCTGGCCGACCTGAAGGTCGGCGATCGAGTCGCCGTCCAGGGGGCACTGCAACCCGACGGGACGGTGCTTGCGAGCACCGTGCGAGACCTCGATCAGGAAGAGGTGCGGGTGGTGGAGGTGGAGGGAGCCATCACCGCCATCGAGCCGCCGGATCATCTGACCGTCGCCGGGGCGACCGTGGTCGTCACCGCGGATACGCGGATCGTGGCCGAGGGCGGTGGACATCGGGGCCCCGATCTGCGCGTCGTCTCCCGCGGGCCGTTCTCTCACGACGACGACGAGCAGACCCTCACCTTCGCCGACCTCGCGGTAGGCGACCAGGTGGAAGCGGAGGGCCTCGCGCAGGCGGACGGCTCCGTCCTCGCGCTCGAGATCGAAGTGGAGCGGAACGAGGTCGAGGACGACACCGGGAACTGATCGACGTCAGGAAGCGCCGAAAAGCAGCTCCCAGGTCTCGCGCCAGGCGGGCCGGGCGGTGAGCCGGGTCAGCCAGGCGCGCAGCCGGGGGTAGGGCGAGAAATCGAATCCGCCTTCGGCGACGAGGGCGAGGTGCGGCGTGAAGGCGATGTCGGCGAGGGAGAACGTCCCTTCGAGCCATTCGCGATCGCCGAGGGCGGACTCGATGACGGGCAAGAAGCGCGCGAGCTCCTTGCGCCCCGCTTCCAGCGCCTTCGGGTCGGCCGGAGGGTTCCAGTACTCTTTCACGCGCTCGTTGGTGTTGCGGAAGACGTTCACGCAGGCCGGCGTCAGGTGGCCGGTCTGGAACAAGAGCCAGCGGTGCACGGAAGCGCGGCCCTCGAGCGAATCCGGTATCAGGCGCGACGCTGGGCGCTTCTCCGCGACGTACCAGCCGATCGCGTTCGATTCCCAGAGCCTGAAGGCGCCGTCGGCGAACGCGGGGACCTTCCCCATCGGGTTCAGCGCCAGGTAGTCCGGCGTACGGTTCTCGCCCTTGCGCGTGTCGACCACGTGCACCCGGTGGCCAGCGTTCGCTTCCCGCAGCGCGAAGGCAGCGCGCGACGAGTTCCCCGACATCCGCCCGCAGTACAGGTCCATGAGGCGCAGCATACCCTCGTAAAAATCTGCTGAATCAAGTTCCGGCGCTGGGCTGCCGTCCCACAATGCGCAGCCTCGCAAGTCGAGGAGCGCTCCGGGGGACCGCCGCCTGCCGCTGGGGCGCCGTGCGGATCGGGGCACGGATCCACGCGCGCAGGACGGTCACGCGACCCCCGCGTCGCACGGGTAGCAGCAAATCCACCGCTGGATCGGGAACAGGGCGTTTTGTCCCTCTGTGCTCCGCACGGCGCCGGGGGTAGGCGCCCGTGCGTAGAGCGGGGGCGGAGGGCCCCGCAAGACCGATGGACACATAGAAAGGGCCCCCCTGCAGCACAGTGGGCAGGGAAGGTGAAGCACGCCTCCTGAGTTGGGCTGGCGGAACGAGGAAGGCACGTCGTTCCGAGCAGCAACCAACCAAGGAGACGCCTTTGAAGAAGCTTTCCCTGATGTTCGCCGCCGCCGCCGCCCTGATGGGAAGCACTGCCGCCCGCGCCGCTCAGCCGGCGTACACGGCGAACCCCGACGTGTTGTGGATGGGGAACTTCGAGGACGGCGCCGCTTCTCTGAGCGGCCACTGCTCCGATGGTCAGAACGGCTTCTGCCGCCAGCAGCTGGTGCGGCCGGAGCAGATGCAGATCGTGCAGGACCCGGTCAACGAAGGCCGCTACGCCGCGCGCTTCGAGGTGAAGTACGGCGACGTGATGAGCGGATACTCCGACGAGCGCGCCCTTCTCACGCCGCCGTCGACGCTCTGGGAGGACGAGGGCAGCGAGCGTTGGTACCGCTGGCAGGTCCTGTGGCCTACGGACTACGTCGGCGACTACCCGAAGTGGGACGAGCTCGGGACGCCGGCGCGCTCGCCTGCGGGCTGGGTGGTCGAGTGGCACCACGACGCCAACGGCGCGGTGGAGAACGGCTCGGCTCCGCTCTACTTCGGCGCCAACAACAGCAACATCAAGATGTGTCTCGTCGACCAGGCGACCAGCACCTGCCGTGAGAACCTCGACCTGGCCCCGCTGCAGCGCGGCCACTGGCACGACTTCGTCATGCACGCCAAGTGGTCCTCGGATCCGAGCGTCGGCTTCCTCGAGATCTGGATCGACGGCAAGAACGTGCTGCCCAAGCACATGGCCGCGAACAAGTACCCGGGCATGAGGAACTACATGGAGGCCGGCCTCTACCGGAACGGACACATCGGCGACCCCAACCTCCGCAATGCGGACGGCAGCTACGTGTACGGCAACGACGGCGCTCCCGGCGTCGTGTACCTCGACGGCTTCATCGTCGGCCGCACGCAGGAGTCGGTGCTCGGCGCGCAGACGCCGCCGGCGGCCCCGGGCGCGCCGGCTCCCTCCGGCGGTTCGGGCTCGGTGGGCACCAGCCAGAGCGGGGCGGGCCTCGATCAGGCGGGCGGTGGTTGCTCGTCGGGCGGGATGCAGCAGATCTGGCTCGCGCTCCCGCTCTTCGGCCTGTTCGCCCTGCGCCGCCGCCGCGCGGCGAAGGCGTAGCTCTACAGGCTCTTCAGGAAGCCGATGAGGCCTCCGAAGTAGGTCTCGCGATCGTCGTACATGGCGAGGTGGCTCCCGTTCGAGCAGTAGAGATAGCGCCCCTTCGGGAGCTCCTTCGACATCCACTCCATGTGCTTCGGATCCATCGTGTCGTACCGGGCGCCGATGACGAGCGCCGGCACCTGGATCTTCTTCAGATCGGCGGTGCGGTCCCACTTCTCGAGGACGCCGCTCGCGCCCATCTCCGAGGGTCCCTGCATGGGGACGTAGATCTTCCTGTTGAGGTGGGCGAAGGCGCGGAGCACCGGATCGGGCCACTGTTCCGCCGGCATGCGCAGGATGTGGTGCACGTAGAAGTTGGGCAGGAGCAGGTCTTCGTACCGCGGGTTCTCGTACTGGCCGCTCTTCTCGAGGGCGAGGATCTCCGCGAGCGCTTTCTGGTCCATCTGCGGCATCAGCACCGTGCGGGCGTACTCGTTGTAGGCGGGGATGCTCGCCATCATGTTGGAGATGACGAGGCCCTTGAGGTTTCCGGGGTACCGCAGGGCGTATTCGAGGGCGAGGATGCCGCCCCAGGAGTGGCCGAGGAGGACGAAGTTGCCCTTGTTCAGGCCGAGCGCCTTGCGGGCCTGCTCGACCTCATCGGCGAATCGCTCGATGGTCCAGAGCGAAGGTTCGTCGGGCTGATCGCTGTAAGCCGACCCGAGCTGGTCGTAGTAGTAGTACTCGATACCCGCGGCGGGCAGATGGGTGTCGAAGACCTCGAAGTACTCGTGCGTCGCTGCGGGGCCGCCGTGCAAGGTCAGGACTTTCAACGACGGGTTGTTGCCGACGCGCTTGGTCCAGACGTGGAACTTGCCCTTCGGCGTGTCGATCTCGATACGGCGGATACCACCCGTGCCGACGTCGGTCCGGCCGGCGTTATCGAAATAGCTCGACGGATTTCCCGCGGCGCAGCCCGCGGCCAGCGCGCACAGTAGCGAGGCTTTCATCCTGGTAGTATCGCCCGGCCGTGGAACCAACGCACCGGCGGGTCGATCTCGGGAACGGCATCGCTCTCCATTGCGCGGAGGCGGGGCGCGGGCCGCTCGTGCTCCTCCTGCATGGCTTTCCCGAGCACTGGGCCTCGTGGCGCTACCAGATTCCGGCGCTCGCCGAGGCGGGCTTTCACGTGGTGGCTCCCGATCTGCGCGGCTACGGAGAGAGCGACAAGCCGCGCGGCCTCGACGCCTACCGGATCGACGTGCTCGCGGAGGACGTCGCGCGCCTGGTGACGGCGCTCGGAGCGGAGCAGGCGGCGGTAGTGGGCCACGATTGGGGCGGCGCTCTCGCCTGGTACGCTGCGATGTGGCACCCGGAACGGGTTTCCCGGCTCGCGGTCCTGGACTGTCCGCATCCCTCGCGAATGGCCCGGGCCCTGCGGACGGCCCGCCAGTGGCGGCGAAGCTGGTACGCGCTGCTATTCCAGCTTCCGGTCGTGCCCGAGATCCTCTTGCGCGCGAGCGATTTCGCTCTGCTGCGGCTCCTCTTCCGCAGAGATCCCGCTCGAAAAGGCGCCTATTCCGCCGAGGACGTCGACGGAATCTTGCGGGCGGCCGCGATCCCGGGCGCGCTCACCGCGATGATCGATTGGTACCGTGCCTCCTTGCGCAGGCGCCCCCACAAGAAGTGGCTACCCATCGCACAGCCAGTGCAGATCATCTGGGGCGAACGCGACCGCTATCTCCCCGCCGATCTGGCGGTGACCGAACCGCATTGGGCGCCCGACCAGCGCCTGCTGCGGATCGCCGAGGCAAGCCACTGGGTGCAGGCCGACGCCCCGGAGCGCGTCAACGAGACGCTCCTGACGTTCCTGGCGCCGCTCCGCGAGGTCTTCCACGGCGACCGAGCCGTGTCGATCGTTTGACCCGTGGCTCCGCGCGCGCGAAGACCAGGCAGGCGCGCCGCGTCCCGGCCGGAGGGCGGCCGTCACGGCACGCGCAAGGACGGCGCCCCGTTGCGCAAGAAGCTTCCCGAGTACGAGGCGAAACGCGACTTCAGCATCACCACCGAGCCCGCGCCCGGAACTGCGGAGGCCAATCCGGAGGCGCCGAGCTTCGTCGTCCACAAGCACGACGCCACCCGGCTGCACTACGACTTGCGCCTGGAGATGGATGGCGCGCTCGCCTCCTGGTCCGTCCCGAAGGGGCCCTCGTTCGACCCATCGGTGAAGCGCCTCGCGGTCCAGACCGAGGACCATCCGCTCGAGTACGGCAGCTTCGAAGGACGCATCCCCGACGGCGAGTACGGCGCTGGCGACTCGCTCATCTGGGACCGCGGCGTGTACCAGAGCGTTCCACCAGGCGAGGCGTCGGCGCAGCGCAAGAAGGGGCACATCCGCTTCGTGCTCGTCGGCGACAAGTTGAAGGGCGATTGGCACCTCGTCCGCACCCACGGCGGCGCGCCGGGCAAGGCGCAGTGGCTCCTCTTCAAGGGCAAGGACGGCACGGAAAATCCTTCGTACGACGTGGTTGCCGAGCGGCCCGAGTCGGTAGTGAGCGGCCGCGTGGCGATGCGTGGGCCGGTCCGGGCGGGCGCGCTGCGAGCGCCGCGCGCGGCGCCGGACAAAATCCTCGAGGCGTATTTGCCGCCGATGCTCGCGACGCTCGTCGACGAACCGCCTGCCGACGAGCAGAACTGGATCGCGGAGCGCAAGTACGACGGCTACCGCGCGCTCTGCGGGCTCTCGAACCGGCGGGTCGCGATGTGGACCCGCAACGGCCTCGACCTCGTCGGGCGCTTCCCCGATATCGGCCGTGCCCTCTCCCAGATCGTCGTCGGCGACGCCGTGATCGACGGCGAGATCGCCATCCTCGACGGGCAGGGCGTACCTCGCTTCGAGCTCATCCAGCAGGGACGCAACGACGAGGCGGTGCTGTTCGCCTTCGATCTGTTGCGCCTCGACGGCGAGGACCTGCGCGCACGGCCCATCGAGGAGCGCCGCGATCTACTCCGGAGCCTCCTCTCCAATGCGGCGCCCAACCTGCGCGTGTCGGACGAGCTGCCTGCGCCGATGCGCGAGGCGCTCCAGGAGATGAGCAAGGCGGGATGGGAGGGGATCGTCGTCAAGCACCGCGGGTCCCCCTACCAGAAAGGGCGCAGCCGCGACTGGCTCAAGGTCAAGGCTCTCAACAAGCAGGAACTGGCCATCGTCGGCTGGATGCCGGGGAAGGGCGCCGCGGAAGGGCAAATGGGAGCGCTGCTCCTCGGCGTGGTCGAGAAGGGCGAATTGACATTCGCCGGAAAGGTCGGGACGGGCTTCAGCGTAAAGCAGCGCAACGAGCTGCTCCGGGAGCTGAAGAAGGACGAGGTGGACGGGTCACAAGCAAGCGGCGCGCCGCGGTTGCGCGCGGCGCACTGGGTGAAGCCGCGGCTGGTGGGGGAAGTCCAGTTCACCGAGTGGACGGCGGACGGCAAGCTGCGCCACCCGGCGTTCCAGGGCCTGCGCCCGGACAAGACGCCGATGGAGTGCGTGCGGGAGAAGCCCGTCAAGCCGCCTCCGCCCGCGGCCGCCGCCGCTGCCCCGAGGAAGTCCGCGCCGAAAGCCGCGCCGGCGAAACCGGCATCGACGGGCGCGAAGATCGAGCTGACGAATCCCGACCGCGTCCTCTATCCGAAGGAGAAGATTGCCAAGCGCGACGTCGCCGCGTACTACGAGGCCGTTTCCGAGCCGATGCTCCGCGCTCTGGCGGATCGGCCCCTCGTCCTCATCCACTGGAACCAAGGCGTCGCGAAGCCGTCGTGGTTCCGGCAGGACATCGGGCAGGACGCGGAAGACTGGATGACCATCGCGGAGACGCCCGCGAAGACGAAGCGCGGTTCCGTCCGCCACCTCGTCGCGGACAGCGCGCACGCGCTCCGCTGGCTCGCGCAGCGGTCGGCGCTCGAAATCCACATGTGGCACTCGCGGCGGCAGAGCCTGACCATGCCGGACTGGGTGGTGTTCGATCTCGATCCCGCCCAAGGACGCGGCATCGATCAGGCGGTAGAGGTCGCGCAGATCCTGAAGGGGATGTTCGACCGCCTCGGCGTGCCCAGCGTGCCCAAGACGACGGGTAAGCGCGGCTTGCACATCCTCGTGCCGCTTGCGGCGGGCCACACCTACGAGGACGCCGAGTCGTTCGCTTTGAGCGTGGGTGAGACCGTGGCGAAGCAACTCGATACGGTGACCCTCGAGCGATCGATCGCAAAGCGCAAGGGCCGGCTGTACTTCGATTGCATGCAGAACGGATACGGGAAGACGATCGTGGCGCCTTACTCCTTGCGCGGCGTGGATGGCGCCCCCGTCTCGACGCCGCTTCGCTGGAGCGAGGTGGATGCCTCGCTCGATCCGCGGAAGTTCAACCTGCGGACGATGCCGGAACGGCTAGCGAAGGTCGGCGACCTCTTCGCGCCGGCGCTGACGGCGGGGATCCGGCTCCCGCGGTTCAAGCGGTGAGCATTCGAGTCGCGTCAGCGGGCGCAGCTCCAGGCGGCTTCCGCGTCGGATCCATCTAGAACGAGCGTCGCGCGGATGCGAGCGTGCGGACTTCGTGATCGCGCGTTGCGCCGCGACAGTCCGGGCAGACATCGAACGGGAGAGGACGAAACCACCGGGCGAGAAGTCTGCGGATACGCACTGAGACGGGACGCCGCGAGGGGTCGGGGTATTCAACTCCGCTTCCGGAGCGGAGCGCGTTGTGGATGGAGCTACAGCAGCCGTTGTTGAGCGCTTGTCCCGGGACAAGTTCGCCTCGCTACGCCGGAGGTCTGCGAGCGTGAACGATGCGCCGCGGCCTTCGCCTCTTTGCGCTCCTGGCGCAGTCGTTCCATGAAGACGCGCCCGTAGAGCTGCTCCGCCAGGAGCTGGTCATGCGTGCGGCAGAGGAGACGGCTCCGGTCGGCGTCGTGCACGTGGGTCCGGGCGTATCCATCGATGTGGTCGAGCTCCAGGAAGCCTCTCGCGGGACACCGGTTCCCGCTTTCGTCGACGAAGGCGCAGCGTCCTTCGTCCCGCTCGTAGACCTCTCGCTTCATGGGGTCGGGAGCGTCATGCGAGTCTGATGCGACAGGACCCGGAACCGACGGGCGGCGCGGCTTCCTTCCCACGGCGAAACGTTCTTTCAACACCTTGGCGATGAGCACATCGAGCGCCTTCTCGAACACCTGCGCGAGATCACCGTTGGGAACGCGGTGGCGTAGCAGGTCCTGCGCCTGGCGGAGCTTGTCGCGGAAGGCACGGGATCCGGTGAACTGAATCTTGAAAGTGTCCGCTGAGAGCGGCGCAATGACAGATCGGCGCTCCGCGCGAGGCAGCGGCGGCGTCTCTGCCGACGTGTCGGTGGCCGGCGGCGTACAGAGTGCGAGCTCTCGATTTGGCAGCTTACGAACGTCATCGGGAATCGGCGGCTTCGGCGAGAGCGCCGCCACGAGCTCCTCGATCTCTCGTTTCGATTTGCCGGCCGCCAGCGCCAACACCTTCTCGTGGCTCTCTTCGTCGATATGCGGAATGAGTAGCCGCAACCCCGTCAGATGGACCGCTCCGGAACGCAGCGCGTCGAGCATGGCCGGCACCTTCCGCGCGGCCCTGGCTACGAAGATCCGGTTGAAGGCGGCTCCCTCGGAGAAGTTGAACTCCCTCATGCAGAACGCGATCATCGAGGGGACGCGCGTTCCCGGTAGAGCTTCCTCGCGTCGATCTCGCCGAGGTACAGCAGAAGCTCCGCCTCGACGCCATTCGATTTCGAGGCGATCTCCCGCGTCGTGGTCACGAGGTCGTCGTCGTTCATCACCGCGATTGCAACGCTCGATTCAATCATGCCGCTCTTGTAGCATCGCCGTTTCTTCGCCCTCGCCGCCTCCGTTTTTCGAGCGCGCCGCGCCGATTCCATTCGTAGGTCATCAGTTTCGAGCGGAACGCTCCACGTGCGCCCTCGGCGCTTTGGCGAGCAACCCGAGGGCCTGGTCGCGAAACGAATCCGCGACGCGCGATTTTCCTGTCAAGAGAAATCGTCTTCACTTGATTGAGCAGATATGCATGTCGGCGGGGTACTCGCCCCGGGGCGAGTTGCCTCCGAAGCCCGAACGCGCCCCTCCCCTCAACCAGCCCAACCCAACTGCCGTTCAGGCTCTCACCCCGTTTTGGCCACGCAAGTACACTACGGCCGCACCGTCAGGATCGCCTTCGCCAGGAACGACTCGTCCCCCGTCCCTCCGCCAATCCCGAAATTGACGTCGAGGTGCCCCGAATAAAGCTCCACCACCCCGAACACCCGGTGGACCTGCTCGCTGGCCGGAAGGAGCCCGTCGATGGGGCCGAGCGAAGAGTAATACTCCGCGCCCGCGGACAGCCAAGGTGCGAGGCGCATCAGAGCGCGGGCGCAGGGCTCGAGGTCCGCGTGGACTCCATTGTCGAAGGTGAAGCCGACGATCGGGTTCACTCCCAGTGTAAGGGGACCGAAAGCGCCCTCCGCGATCGGGCGCAGCTCCCCTCCAGTTCCCGCCGCTTCGAACCGTTTCGGGATGAACGACACCTCGCCGTTGAGGCCGAGCTTCAGCCACCCGGACGTGGGCGCCCGTACCTTGGCGCGCAGCTTGAAACCTGCCCAGTCGTATCCGAAGCCGGGCCGCACCGCCGACTGCAGGTACATCCCCAGCTCCATGAAATCGGTGACTCCGAGATGCGGCTCGAGCGTGGCGTGGAAGACCCGATGGGTCGGTGCCTCGCCCTCCGGAGACGTCTTGCGCCGGCCGGTAAGCACCGAGTTGAGGTGCGTCTCGAGACCGATCTCGCCCGGCGTCGCCGTCTCCGCGTCGTAGACCTGGATCTCGAAGGGATCCTGCGCGCGGGCTGCCGGAACCACTCCTGCCGCGGCGAGCAGGGCAAGCAGGAAGGCGCGCACGGGCGAGACGGTATGCGACCCCGCCACTCCCGTCGAGCGCGTGTTACGTTTCGACCGTGGCCGACGAGGTGGCGATCCCCGCGTTCCGCACGGTCCCGCGAACCGGGGTGATCTACGTCACGATGGAAGCCCACAAGCGCGGCTTCCGCTCCAGCGACAAGACCTGGGTGAACCTCGGCCAGGGCCAGCCCGAGACCGGCGAGCTGCCCGGCGCCCCGCCACGCGTCCTCGAGGTGCCGGTCCATCCGGCCGACCAGGACTACGCGCCGGTACCGGGAGTGTGGGAGCTGCGC
>VBKL01000161.1 GCA_005879805.1 Deltaproteobacteria bacterium
GGGCAGGGCCGCGTAGAGGAGCGCGAAGGGGTGCAGCGCCGCGGGCGTGACCTGGCCGAGGAGGGAGGTCCCAGACTCGATGTGCGGATCCCAGAAGGGGAGGCGTCCCGCGCGCAGCGCCTCGGCGACGGTCCGTTCGACCGGGTAGAAGAGTCGCGCCGTGTCGCGTTCGCCGAGCTGCCTTTGCGCGGGAAGGACCGGCGCGACCAGCAAGAACCAGACGGTCACTCCGGCGGCGGTGACGAGCAGCGCCGAGTGCCTCCTGGGGACTGCCTCGGCCGTGAGCGCCTCCGTTCGCGCGGCCGTTTCTTATCGATCGGCGTCCTTGTGTGCGCAAGTCGGCAGAACGTGATCATCGTCAAACTCCGCACGGTGCGATTTCCGACTACCGCAAGCAGTGGTGGGTGCGTCCGCCCCTTTCCGCCATGCAGGTGCAGTGCTGTTGTACTGACGGCTCAATGCACCCTCAATGCACCCTTGTTGCTTGACGCTTGCCCGGACGCCGGGCGAGATCTTTTCCCCGCATGGAGGTCGAGACACCGGTGAACAACGTGCAGCGATTCCGTGAGTCCCAGCTCATGGCCAAGGCCGAGCTGGCCAGGCGCGCCGGCGTGTCCGAGTCGACCATCGATCGCATCGAGGCGGGCAAGGAGTGCCGCATGGAGACCAAGCGGAAGATCCTCTTCGCGCTCGGCCTCACGGTGCAGGAGAGCACCAAGATCTTCCCCCGTTTGCGGAACGGCAGCAGGCGGGCGCGATGAAGCGGACGATTTTTTTGGGGCATTTTCCCCGGGTGCTAACGTCTCGCGCGATCCGCGAAGGAGCGTTCTGAGAATGGCGAAGAGCAAGCTCGCGCTCGGTCTCGACATCGGCTCGTCTTCCGTGAAGCTGGTCCAGCTCAAGGAAGCCGGTAAACGCGGCTATTCGCTCGACGCCTTCGGCGTCGCGCCGCTGCCCCCCGAGGCCATCGTCGACGGCGCCCTGATGAACTCGACGGCCATCGTCGAGGGCATCCGGCAGCTGGTCAGCCAGTTCAAGCTCAAGAACCGCGAGGTGGCCATCGGGGTCTCCGGCCACAGCGTGATCATCAAGAAGATCTCCATGCCCCGCATGACCCGGGACGAGCTCGAGGAGAGCATCCAGTGGGAGGCGGAGCAGTACATCCCCTTCGACGTCAAGGACGTGAACATCGACGTGCAGATCCTCACCCCGCCCGACCAGGACACCGGAGCGGGGCAGATGGACGTCCTGCTCGTCGCCGCCAAGAAGGACATGATCAACGACTACACCTCGGTGGTCGCCGAGGCGGGGCTCATCCCCGTGGTGGTCGACGTCGATGCCTTCGCGGTGCAGAACGCCTTCGAGGTCAACTACGACCTCCCGCGCAGCGAGACGGTGGTCCTGGTCAACGCCGGCGCCTCGGTGGTGAACATCAACGTGCTGGCGAACGGCCTCACCACCTTCACCCGCGACGTCACCATGGGCGGGAACCAGTTCACCGAGGAGATCCAGAAGCAGCTCAACGTCTCCTACGACGAGGCGGAGAAGCTGAAGGTGGGCGGCGACCAGGCCCAGGATTCCGATTCGGTGGTCCCGCAGGAAGTAGAGCGGGTCATCCAGGGCGTCGCCGATCAGATGGCCGGCGAGATCCAGCGCAGCCTCGACTTCTACACGGCCACCGCCGCCGATGCTCACATTTCTCGCCTCTACCTCTCCGGCGGCACGGCGAAGATCCCGGCCCTCTTCAAGGTCATCGAGCAGCGCGTCGGGGTCCCGGTCGAGATCCTGAACCCCTTCAGGGGCGTCGAGGTCGACAACCGCCGTTTCGACCCCAACTACGTCATGGACGTGGCCCCTTCCGCCGCGGTGGCGATCGGACTCGCCCTGCGTCGCTCGAACGAGCAGTGAGGAAGCCGCGATGATCCACATCAACCTCCTTCCCGTCCGCGCCAAGAAGAAGCGGGAGTTCGGCCAGCAGCTGCTGGTCCTCTTCGGGCTGGTCGTCGTCGCCGCGTTGATCGGGAACTATTTCTGGTACCGCCAGGTGGACGACCGGCTCACGCAGGTGAACCGGCAGATCGATTCCACCCGCGCCCAGATCACCCAGCTCGAGAAGACGATCGGCGAGGTGAAGAACATCACCCAGGAGAAGAAGGCGCTCGAGGACAAGATCAAGGTCCTCGACACCTTGAAGAAGGGCCGCACCGGACCGGTGAAGGTCCTCGACGAGATCTCGACCATCATCCCGCCGCGTGTCTGGATGAACGACTACGGCGAGCAGGCGGGCGTCGCGACCCTGAGGGGATTCGCAGTGGCGTACGACGATCTCTCCACCTTCGCGCAGAAGCTGAAGACCTCGAAGTTCTTCTCGGACGTTTCCATCAAGAAGGCTTCGCAGAAGACCGATTCCGGCTCGGTCGACTGGGAAATCACCTGCCGCGTGAACTACTCGGCCTAGGAGCTTCGACGTGGCCCTCACCGCGCAGGACGCGATCGCCTCTCTCAACAAGCTGCCGCTCGCGCAGAAGATCGGCGTCCTGGTCTTCATCGTCGGCGGCATCAGCGCCGCCAACTACTTCCTCCTCGTGCAGCCTGAATACGAGCAGGTGCAGCGCCAGGAAGGCGTCCTCCACACCCTGGACGACGAGCTCAGCCAGAAGCAGGCCATCGCCAACAATCTCGCGCAGTTCAAGCACGAGAAGGACATCCTCGAGCGCCGCCTGCAGCAGGCGCTGACCGAGCTGCCCAACGAGGCCAACATCGACGAGCTCATCCGATCGCTGGCCGAGATCGGGGCGAAGGCCGGCCTCACCATCAACGACATCACGCCGCAGCCCGAGCAGAAGCAGTCGTTCTACGCCTCCATCCCGATCGTGATGGCCGTCACGGGCACGTACCCCGAGATCGGGGTCTTTCTCGACGCGCTCTCCAAGCTCGCCCGCATCGTGAACGTCACCAACATCAAGATGGGGTCGCCGAAGATGCAGGGCGACAAGCTGGTCGTCGCCGCGAGCTACGTCGCGACCACGTTCCGCTTCGTGCCGGAGACGGCCAATCCGCCGGCGAAGCCCGGAGCCCCGAAATGATTCGCCCAAGCTCGCTGGTCGCGCTCGCGCTCTTCGCCGCCGCCTGCGGCAGCCCGCCGCCGCCGCCGCGCCGGGCCCCGCCGCCCCCGCCTGCCGCCAAGACCGCGGACGAAGCGGATACCTCGCAGCAGCAGACCATGTACGTCTACTCGCCGATCGGCAAGCGCGATCCGTTCCAGAACGTCTACGGCGCCCGCGAAAATCAGCCGCGGCCGCCCGAAGGCCGCAAGGCCACGCCGTTGCAGAAGTGGTCGCTCGATCAGCTGCGGCTCGCGCTGACGGTCACCGGCACGGCGTCGCCGATGGCGATGCTCGAGGATCCCGAGTTGCGTGGCTGGCCGGTCCGGATCGGCGACTTCGTCGGCAAGAACTGGGGAAAAGTCACCTCGATCCAGCGCGATCAGATCGTGGTGACCGAGACCATCACCGATCGGAACACCGGTCGTGTCTATCCGCAGAACATCACCATCCAGGTTCCGCAGTCGCAGAACGAGCAGGCGGACCTGAAGGCCCTCAAGGAGGGCGAAGAAATGGTGCCGTCTCCGCAGACGGCGCCGTCCCCGGGGGGCCGCTAGCGTGGGCCAGGAGAAGAGTATGAAGGAACAGGTCATCTGGACGGCGGCGGCGCTCGTTCTTTGCGCGGCGCTGCCGGCGAAGGCCGGGGCCGGCGCGAATCGCGTTACCGCCATCGAGGTCGACGGACCTCGGGTCGTCGTGCACGGTACGCAGAAGCCCGACTTCAGCGCTTTCAAGCTGGCGCAGCCCGCCCGCCTGGTAGTCGACCTCGCGGGCGCGGACGTCACCTCTGCCGTCGCGCCCGCCGCGGTGCACAAGGACGGGATCGCCGGAGTCACCGTGGCGCAATTCGACGAGGGCGCCACCAAGGTGGGCCGGATCGTCGTGGCGCTCGAATCGGATTCTCGCTACGACGTCTCGGCGCAGGGAAACGACCTGGTCGTCGTCATCGGCCAGCCTGCCGCGGCCACGGAGGAGCGGGCTTCGCCTGCGACGGGCGGAGGCCGAAGGCCGGAGCATACGGCGGTGCCCGCTTCCGATCCCAACCTGGTCGCTTCGCGCGAGGACGTGCGCGACGTGTCCCACCCCGCGAGCCGCCTGCAGTCGGTGGCCGTGAAGGGCGACGGCGAGACGAGGACCGTGGTCCTCGCCACCGACGGCGAGGTAGCGAGATTCGACGTCGTCGAATTGAGGAACCCCGGCCGCCTGGCGCTCGACCTCCATGCCGTCTCGTCTTCCGCGGCCCACAAGACCCCGGCCACCGGCCCGCTCAAGGGCGTTCGCGTGGCGAAGCACGACGACGGGGTGCGCGTGGTCCTCGACGCCGCCTCTGACGCGATGCCGAAGTACCAGGTGGTTCGCGGCTCCAAGGCTCTGACCGTGAAGATCGGCGAGGCCCTTCTGCAGAAAGCTCCCGCTCACGCCGACACGAAGATTGCGGCGGCGACCGAGCCCGCCCGCGACGAGGCCAGCGTGCCCGCCAAGGGAGAGCTCGAGCCGATGCGCGCCGCGCCGGCCAATGCTGTTCCCGCCCTGGTCCGCGTGCGCGCGGTCGATCTGCGCACCGACGGCGGGAAGACCCGCGTGATGGTGGATTGCGACGGCGCCGCTCAGTTCGAGGTGACCCGCCCCGACGCGAACACCGCCATCCTCGGCCTCCGCGGCGCGGACCTGCCGGAGCGCCTCGAGCGCAACCTCGACGCCAGCTCGCTCAAGGCCCCGGTGACGATGCTCTCGAGCTACCGCGTTCCGGGGAAGCCGGGCGAAGTGCAGATCGTCGCCACCATGCGGCCGGGCACGACCGACGCCGTCGAGGCCGCCAAGGGAACGATCATCTGGAACTTCGGCGGTCCGCAGGCCGCGGCGCAGGCGCAGCCCGCCAAGGCCGCCCCCCGCGCCGCCCCGATGACGATGCAGACCCGCGCCAATTCTGCCAGCGCCGGGGTCTACGACTCGAGCCAGTACACGGGACGCCGCGTCGACTTCAACGTCAAGGACATCGACATCCGCAACCTGCTCGGCGCCATCTCCGAGATCAGCAAGAAGAACATCATCGTCGCCGACGACGTGAAGGGCACCGTCACCATCAAGCTGCGCAACGTGCCCTGGGACCAGGCGCTCGACATCATCCTCAAGTCCAAGCAGCTCGGGAAGGACGAGGTGGGCAACATCATCCGCATCGCCCCCATCGCCACCCTGCGCGCCGAACAGAAGGAAGCGGCCGACGCCGCCAAGGCCAGCCTCTCCTTGCAGCCCTTGCGCGTCCGCCTGGTGCCAGTGAACTACGCCAACGCCAAGGACATGGCCGACCGCCTCAAGGACACGCTCACCGAGCGCGGCAGCGTCTCCGTCGACGTGCGCACCAACACCCTCATCGTCAAGGACGTGCAGGAGGCGCTGCTGCGCGCCGAGGGCATCGTCCGCAACCTCGACACCCAGACCCCCGAGGTGCTCATCGAGAGCCGCATCGTGGAAGCGGCGACGAGCTTCTCGCGCCAGGTCGGCGTCCAGTGGGGCGGCAACGTCAGCTTCGCGCCCACTACCGGAAATCCGACCGGCCTGGTGTTCCCCAACATCGTCCAGGCAGCCGGCGCCGCGGACGACCCCGCGGCTCCGCTCGGCGGCCTGAACGGCGTCACCGTGCCGAACTTCGCCGTCAACATGCCCGCCCCGATCGGTATCAACAACGGCGGCGGTATCGGCTTCGTCCTGGGCAGCGCCGGCGGCGCCGCGCAGCTCAACCTGCGCCTCTCCGCCGCGGAGAATAGCGGCACCATCAAGACCATCAGCTCCCCGCGCGCGGTCACCCTCGACAACGTCCAGGCGACGATCGGGCAAGGCGTATCGATCCCGTACGCGCAGACCAGCGCGGCTGGCGTGAACACCACCTTCATCGAAGCCCGCCTCGAGCTGGCGGTGACGCCCCACGTGACGCAGGAAGGCTCCATCCAGATGAGCGTCCGGGTCACCAACAACCAGCCGAACCCGCAGCTGACCGGAGCGAACGGCCAGCCCTCGATCAGCCGGCGCGAGGCGAACACCCAGGTCCTCGTGAAGGACGGCGATACCACCGTCATCGGCGGCATCTACACCCGCCGCAACTCGGAAGCGTTCAACGAGGTCCCGCTGCTCTCCAAGATTCCCGTCCTCGGGTGGCTCTTCAAGAAGAAGGCGGTCACGGACGACCGCACCGAGCTGCTCATCTTCATCACCCCGCGCATCGTCAATCGTTCTCAGTCGGTGGTCGCCGCCGGTCAGAGCGACGACAGCCAGAAGCAGTAAGGGAGGCGAAACATGAAACTCACCACATTGGTCATCGCCGCCGCCCTCGCTGCCGGGTGCTCCGTCCACGGCGACGAGCGCTCGTTCATGGTCGGCACCAAGGTCGTCCCGGCGACCCCATCGACGGCAGCGAACGCCACCGGGTGCGTCTACGACGCCACCACGCCGGAAAATGTATTCGGCGCATTCGACCCGGCTTTCGGCTACGTCCACGCCGTCGTGGTGGAGAACCGGATGGTCGACAATGCCAGCCTCGGACCGGGTCGCATCGGCACCAACGACTTCCAGGTCGAAGGCGCCACCATCACCACCGACGTGCTGATCGGTCCGGCGCAGTCGATCGCTACCCAGACCGTTCCCGCAAACGGGCTGGTCAAGATCGCAACCAGCTCGCCGATCGCCGTGGTCCTGGCCCAGCCCGGTGCAATCGCCGCGGGCAGCACCGTCCGGTTCAACATACAGGTCTTCGGCCACCTTCTCGACGGCTCGTCGGTGAAGACCAATCGCTACGAGTACGCGGCGAACGCCATCGCGGGGTTCAGTCCCGCCGCTCCGACCTGCACCTCCCCGCAGGTGCCGAGGGCCTGCGAGACCGACGCGCTCGGCGTCCCGCGCCAGGACACCACGGTCTTCTGCAAGTGATCTTGACAGCGCTCGACGCGCGGCGCTCGATGCGCCCGTGTCGACGCTGACCTTGGCCGAGATGTACGCGAGGCAGGGCCTTCACGGCCGCGCTCGCGAAATCCTGCGGCGGCTTTCCGCGGAAGGGGATCCGGAGGCGCAGCGCAAGCTCGCCGAGATGGGAGACGGAGCGGGGCGGCAGATCGAGCTGCTCACCGAGCTGCTCGCCCGCGTCCAGCAGCGCCGGGGAGAACGCTAAGGTGGGTTTCCGCGAGGATCTGGAAGCGATCTGCGGCCGCGTGGACGGAGCATTCGCGGCGAGCTTGATGGGCTTCGACGGCATCGCCATCGAGACGGCCCAGGTCGGCTCGCCTTCGGGCATCGAGCTCACCACTGTCATCGTGGAGTACTCCGGGATCCTCGCCCAGGTGCGGCAGGCGGCGGAGAGCTTGCAGATGGGGAAGGCCTCGGAGGTCTCCATCCGCACCGAGAAGATGGTGGCGGTGGCGAGGCCGCTAACGCCGGACTACTTCGTCCTGCTCGCGCTGGCGCCGGAGGGAAACATCGGCCGCGCGCGCTATGAATTACGCATCGCGGCACCTAAGCTCGTCGCGCAACTCTGATTCTCGTCGTGGCCCGTACTGAGGGGCCGCGGTCCGGGACGCATGAGCTTGCTCCTGGTCGCTACCTTGCTTGCAGCCACGCCGGAGGCGGACGACGTCGTGGTCCAGGCGGACGGCACGGTCCTCCACGGGCAGGTGATCTCCTGCGGCGACGGAATCCGGTTCCTTCCCAACGGTTTTGGGGAGATCCACTTCAGCCCTGAATCCGTGTTGGCCGTGACGCGGACGAGCGGCGAAGCCTGCGTGATCCGGAGGCCGCGGAGCGTCGCGGGCGGCGTCGCGGCCCTCGTCCTCTTTCCCGTGCTCGGGTCGTTCCTCGGTGGCGCTCTCGGAGTGCAGGCGTGCCACGGAGACGGCGGGTGCGCGATTGCGTTCGCGGCTTCCGGGACGATGGCCGGACTCCTCGTCGGAGGAACCGTCCTCGTTCTGTCGGCTCGATCGACCGACGAGATTCCGTTGCCCCAAGCTTACGCTCGCCGTGCCACGAACCTCTCGCCCGGCTTCTCGCTGGTGCTGCGCTTCTGAGGCTTCCTTTCCGAACCCCGGGGCGTTTGCTGGACGATCCCCGTGCTTTGGGGTATTTGGCCGCTCCTCGCCGAGGAGCGCTTCCAGATGGCCGAGGTGTACGACACCAGCGAGTTCCGGAACGGGCTCAAGATCCTCTATGACGGCGATCCCTTCGTCATCATCGAGTTCCAGCACGTGAAGCCGGGCAAGGGCTCGGCCTTCGTGCGCACCCGGATCAAGAACCTCCTCACCGGCCGGGTGCTCGAGCCGACGCTCAAGTCGGGCGACAAAGTCGGCCGCCCCGACATGGAAGAGAAGGAGATGCAGTACCTCTACAAAGAGGGCGATCATTTCGTCTTCATGGACGTGAAGAACTACGATCAGGTGCACATCGGCGAGGAGGCGCTCGGCGAGGGGAAGAACTTCCTCAAGGAGAACACAAACGCCCACATCCTCTTCTGGAACGGGCGCGCCATCTCCGCCGAGATGCCAAACACCGTCGAGCTCCGGGTCACGAAGTGCGATCCCGGTGTGCGCGGCGATACCGTCTCGGGGGCGATGAAGCCCGCCACCCTGGAGACGGGCTTTACGCTCAACGTTCCCCTCTTCATCAACGAGGGGGACATCTTGAAGATCGATACCCGCAACGGGCAGTATCTGACGCGCGTCGGCTAGCCGGAACCAAGGGCAGAATGGACGTCGACAAGCTGAAGGCCATCCTCGATGCGCTGCAAGGAACCGATGTCAGTCGGCTCGACTGGACCGACGGGACCCAGCGCCTGACCATCCGTCTCGGTCACCCGCCGGCTCCCACCACCTCCGTGCACACCATGCCGATGGGCGCTGCCGGCATGGCGGGGCAGATGGGAATCCCGACGCCCGTCTCGATCACTCCCACGCCGTTCGCCTCGGCTCCGGTCGCGCCCCCGTCCCCCGCGACTCCGACTCCGCCCGCCCAGCAACCCGCCGCGGCGGACAACACCTTCACCGTGAACTCTCCCTTCGTCGGTACCTTCTACCGCTCGGCTTCACCCGACAATCCGCCCTTCGTGGAAGTCGGGTCGGTGGTGAAGAAGGGCGAGGTCCTCTGCATCGTCGAGGCGATGAAGCTGATGAACGAGATCGAGGCGGAACGGCCGGGCCGCCTGGTCGAGAGCTTGATCCAGAACGGCAGCCCGGTCGAGTACGGCGAGGCGCTGTTCCGCTTCGAGCCGGCATGACGGAGGAGCCGGCTTTGCCGGCGACGGGCGGAGCCCGAAGGGGCGGAGCATCGATGTTCTCCAAGATCCTCATCGCCAACCGGGGTGAG
>VBKL01000288.1 GCA_005879805.1 Deltaproteobacteria bacterium
CGTCGCGGTTCTGCTGGATCTGCGCCATCACTTCTTTGACCCGCGGGTCGCCCGAAGACCGCATCCTCGCCAGGATCGTGTCGTAGAGCTTCACGCCCGCCCGCTCGAAGGCGAGACGTTCGTTGAGCAGATCGAGGACCCGCCCCAGGTTCTTCGCGGCCAGCTTCTTCATGGCGCAAGGGTAGCCACGGGCCCGAGCACGCGCGACGAGCGGCCGTTCAGCCTGGCGGCTTCTGCTGCCCGGCAGGAGCGAGCGGTCCCTGGTTGCCGAGGTCGGCCGACACCTTCCAGGTCCCATCGGCCTGCTTGCGCCAGATGGTGATGTACTTGCCGCGCCGCTCGCCGTCGGGCGTCACCGAGCGGGACACACCGGTCGTCCACCCGAGCTCTCCGGACTGGCTCACCTCCGCGCGCGTCGGTTGCCATTCGAGCTTGAGCGCCCCGCGACCCGTGCGCGGATCGTACAGGTCGCTCATCAGCTCGCGAATCGCAGCCCGACCCTGCACCGGATCGATCCGCGCCGGAAACATGGTCCCGTCCTCCGCAAACCACGACGCCCACGCCTCGACGCCGCGCTCCCCGGTCTCGCGAGCGAACTGCGCGTCTGCATCCATCAGCGCCTTCCGTTCCCGCGCAACATCGACGCCGTGCGCGCACGCGCACGAAAGCAAGACCGCTCCTGCAAATCCCAGAAGATGATTCGGCATGTTCCCTCCGCGCGCGCGCCGGGGTAGGGTGCGCACAAACCCAGCACAGCAGGAGGGACGCAATGAGGACGCTATTATTTGCGCTCTTTGCGGTCGCGCTCGCGGCCGCGGCACAAAAGGGTGAAATGCCCCGGCCGGACCCGGCGCTCACCAAGGCCTTCGGCGATTCCGTCGGAAGCTGGCGCTGCAAGGGCAAGATGATGCTCCCCAAAGAGATGGGCGGAGGCGAGATCGCCACTCGCAGCTCGATGACCATCAAGAAGGAGCTGAACGGCTTCGCCTACTCGGGCGAATGGAAGTCGGAGAAGTCGAAGGCGTTCCCGGCCATGTCCGGCAAGATGACCTGGGCCTACGATGGCGGCGCGCAGAAGCTCACCGAGTTCTCCGTCAGCAGCACGGGCGACGTCATGCATGGCACCGCCGACGCGAGCGACGGCGACAAGGTGGTGTGGAACGAGGAGGGCACCATGATGGGCAAACCCTCCAAGACCCGGACCACGGTGACCATGAAGGGCAAAAGTGCGCTGGACCTCGCCTTCGACGCGCAGGGCGAGGGCGGCACCTGGGCCCCGATGGGCAAGGAAAGCTGCACGAAGGGCGGCGGCTAAAAAAAAGCGCCCGCGAGCCTGAAGCCCGCGGGCGCCAGTCCCCTCGAATCGTAAATGTTACGCCGCCGAGTGCGGCGCGTTCCCCGGCGCCTGGATGGCTCCCGGAGTCGATGCGCCGCGAGCGCCTTCTCCTTGAGACCGCCGATGGGCAGCACCCGCCCGCGCAACGTGATCTCGCCGGTCATGGCGATGTCCTTCTTCACCGGCACCTTGGTCAGCGCGCTCACAATCGCCGTCGCCATGGTGACGCCCGCCGAAGGCCCGTCCTTGGGCACCGCGCCTTCCGCGACGTGGATGTGGATGTCGACGTGTTCGAGGAACTTCTTGTCGAGGCCGAACCGCTCGGCGCGGGTGCGCACGTAGCTCATCGCGGCCTGCGCGCTCTCCTGCATGACGTCGCCGAGCTTGCCGGTCAGGATCAGCTTGCCCTTGCCTGGCATGACGGTCGCTTCCGTTTGCAGAAGCTCTCCGCCAACCTCGGTCCAGGCAAGGCCGGTGACGAGACCGATCTCGTCCCGATCCTCGGTCTTCCCGTAGCGGTACCGTGGCGGTCCGAGCAGCTTGTGCACCCGCTTCGCCGTGATCCGCTGCTTCTCCTCGCGGTTCCCGGTGCGCAGGACGTCCTTCGCCACCTTCCGGCACAACGTCGCGATCTCGCGCTCGAGCCCGCGGACGCCGCTCTCCTTCGTGTAGCGGTGGACCAGTTCCGTCAGACACTTGCGGGTGAACTCGACCGGCACCTCGTCGAGTCCGTTCTGCTCCTTCTGCTTCGGAACGAGATAGCGGTTCGCGATCGAGATCTTCTCGAGATCGGTGTAGCCCGCGATGCGGATGATCTCGAGGCGGTCCTGCAGCGGCGCGGGGATCCCGTGCAGCGTGTTCGCCGTGCAGATGAACATCACCTTGGAGAGGTCGTAGTCGAGGTCGAGGTAGTGATCGCTGAAGGTGTGGTTCTGCTCCGGGTCCAGCACCTCGAGCAGGGCGGCAGACGGATCGCCGCGGAAGTCCGTCGACATCTTGTCGATCTCGTCGAGCAGGAAGACCGGGTTGCCGCTGCCGGCCTTCTTCAAGGACTGGATGATCTTGCCGGGGAGCGCGCCGATGTACGTGCGCCGGTGGCCGCGGATCTCCGCCTCGTCGCGCACGCCGCCGAGCGAGATGCGCACGAACTTGCGCCCCATCGCCTTGGCGATCGACTTTCCCAGAGACGTCTTGCCGACGCCCGGAGGCCCGACGAAGCAGAGGATCGGGCCCTTCATCTTCTCCACCATCGCCTGCACGGCGAGGTATTCGAGGATGCGCTCCTTGGGCTTCTTCAATCCGTAGTGATCGTCGTTGAGGATCTTCTCGGCTTCGTTGATGTCGAGCTTGTCCTTCGTGTAGTCGTACCAGGGCAGCCCGAGGATCCAGTCGATGTAGTTGCGGACGACGGTCGCCTCGGCGCTCATCGGGCTCATCATCTTGAGCTTGCGGAGCTCCTTCTTGGCCTTGGCGACGGCCTCCTTCGACATCTTCTTGTTCTTGATCTTGTCTTCCAGCTCGCTGAGCTCGCTCTTGAATTCGTCGCGCTCGCCCAGCTCCTTCTGGATCGCCTGCATCTGCTCGTTGAGGTAGTACTCCTTCTGCGTCTTCTCCATCTGCTTCTTGACGCGAGTGCGGATCTTCTTCTCCACCTGGAGAATCTCGATCTCGCCTTGCATCAGCTCGTACAATTTCTCGAGCCGCTTGGCAGGGGAGTGCTCCTCGAGCGTGGCTTGCTTGTCGTTCAACTTCAAAGAGAGATGGGCGACGATGGTGTCGGCGAGGCGCGCCGGATCGTCGATGGTCGCGACCGACATCAGCATCTCGGGCGGGATGCGCTTGTTGAGCTTGACGTAGGCCTCGAAGGTCGTGTGCACCGAGCGCACCAGCGCCTCGATCTCGACGCTGCGCTCGACCAGCTCCTCGACCTCTTCGCACTCGACGAGGAAGAACTTCTCGGTCGACACGTACTTCTTGATGTTCGCGCGCTTCTTGCCCTCGACGAGCACCTTGACCGTACCGTCGGGGAGACGCAGCAGCTGGAGGATGGTCCCGAGCGTGCCCATCCCGAAGATGTCCTCGGGAACGGGCTCGTTGGTCTTCGCCTTCTTCTGCGCAGCGAGGAGGATGTCCTTGTCGTGGGACATCGCCTCTTCGAGGGCGGCGATCGACTTCTCGCGACCGACGAACAGCGGCACGACCATGTGCGGGAAGACGATGATGTCGCGCAGCGGGAGCAGCGGCACCGTGCGCGCCTGTGGCTTCTTCCCCTGGGATTCTTTCTTGTCGTCGTTGCGGAAGAACATCGAGGGTCTGCCTCCGTGGAGAACCCGTCCGCTCGCTTGCCCGCGAAGCGTATCGCTTCGATCCGGCGAAGTCAGCAGAAAGTCTGCGGCCTCTCCATGGATCGCAACGGTTCGCGACGCCTCGTGATTCCTGCCCTGATGGACGCCGGGCAGCCCCTCGCTGGCCACACTTCGGCACACGGATTTTTCGCCGCCCGCACGCTCGGTTCTGGGTCAGGTGGGCGCTTGCCTACCGCGTTCGCGCGCAGGTGTTCGAAGGCCCGTCGGCCACGTTTTTCTGGCACGAGTAGTCTTCCGGGCATCCGTCGACGCAGCTGAAGAGGCACTGGCGCAGCTCGCGCCCGGTCACGCCCCGGTAGGCCACGCAGCGCAGCCGGCCTTCGCAGTCCTGGTCGACGTCACAGCGCTTGTGCTCCCGCTCGCGCTCGGCGGAGGTGACCGACACCGGTTCCGTCTCGTCGCGCCCGTCGGCGACCGAAGACGACGGCGCGGCCACCGCGGTGCTCTGGATGACGAAGGGGGTGGGTTCCGAACCTACAACGCGAGGGCCGCGATGGTAGCAACCAGCGAGCGCGAGGAACGCGATCGCCAGCGCCCCGGTCTTCACGCGCTCTCCGCCGCCTTCTCGTAAACGATGAGCGGATTTTCCTTCTTCAGGATGCTCTCTTCGTTGATGACGATCTCGCGGATGTTCTTGTGCGAGGGAACCTCGTACATGATGTTGAGCATCGCGTTCTCGAGGATGGCCCTGAGGCCGCGCGCTCCCGCCTTGTGACGGATCGCCTCGCGCGACACCGCACGCAGCGCTCCCTCGGTGAACTTGAGCTGCACTCCGTCCATCTCGAGGAGCTTGCGATACTGCTTGGCGAGCGCGTTGCGCGGCTTGGTGAGGATCTCCATCAGCGCCGCCTCGTCGAGCTCCTCCAGGGTGGCGATGACCGGCAGGCGCCCGATGAACTCCGGGATCATGCCGAACTTCAAGAGGTCCTCGGGCTGCACGTCTCTCAAGAGCTCGGAGACGTTGCGCTCCTTCTTGCTCTTCACGTCGGAGCCGAAGCCGAGGTTCTTCCCCTCGGTGCGCTGGGCGACGATGTTCTCGAGCCCGCCGAAGGCGCCGCCGCAGATGAAAAGGATGTTCGAGGTGTCTACCTGCAGGAACTCCTGCTGAGGGTGCTTGCGCCCGCCCTTGGGGGGCACGTTGGCGATCGTGCCC
>VBKL01000162.1 GCA_005879805.1 Deltaproteobacteria bacterium
TCCTGCCCTCCCGAATATCGGATGGCGAAGGGAATCCGCGCACTTCCGAGTACATCGAGGAAGGCCGAGCGCGCCTCGCGGGACGCCCGGTGGAAACCCCCGGTCGAGCCGTTGACGTCGATGAGGTCGATCTTGACCAAGGTCGCATCGAAAAGCTCTGCAAGCGCGCGGGCATCCGCCGGCGAATCGTTGACGTCTCCCAGGAGGACGTATTCAACGAGGACGCGCTGCCTTCGCGCCCGCGCATGATCGTGGATGGCCGCGACCAGATCGGCGCTCGCGTGCACGCGCTCGATGGGCATGAGCGCGGCCCGTTTGTCGGGGACAGCGTGGGTGAGCGATACCGCGAGGCGGAACTTGTGCCCCTCGCGCGTGTAGCGGCGGATGGCGGGGACCACGCCCGCGGTGGAGATGGTGATGGCCCGTCCGTCGATGGAGCCGCCCGACGGATGGCTGAGGATGCGCGCCGCCTTCACCACCGCGTCGTAGTTGAGGAACGGCTCGCCCATTCCCATGAACACGATGCCGCGCACGGGCCGGTCGGCTTCCTCGCGGACCGCGAGGACCTGGCCGACGATCTCGTCTGCGGAGAGATTGCGTTCGAAGCCCAGCGCGCCGGTGGCGCAGAACGCGCACGCAAGCGCGCAACCCGCCTGGCTCGAGACGCAGACGACGTACTTCTTCTCCTTGCCCTGGTAGGCGCTCGCGTCGACACCCGCCGCCTCGCAAGGCACCGGGATGCGCACCGCTTCGATCTTCGCGCCGTCGCGCAGTTCGAACAGATACTTCACGAAGCCGTCCCCCGCCTCGTCCCTGCGATCGATGCGGAGCGGCTCTGCGCGCGTGCGGCCCGCCACCCGCTCGAGGATCTCGCGGCGCAAGCCGCGAACGCCGGCGAGATCCGGCTGGTAGCGCTGCACGGCCGCGGCGAGAAGCTTGCGGCCCGCCGGCTCGTCGAGATCGAGGGCGCGGTAATCGTCCGGCAGCATTCCGCAGCGGTGCATCACCAGACGATCTCCATCGCCTTGTCTTCGTCCAAGGTGGACTCCAGCTCCGGCGCCGGATTCGATTCGGCAGGTTTCGCGGGCTCGGGCCGCTTCTTCGCTCGCGGCGCCGCGGCCACCGCCGGCCTGGGCGGAGGCTCGGGAGCAAGCTTCCCCTCCACCAGTTGCGAGGTATCGGCGACCAGCTCCACGACGTACGGATTCGGCAGGTAGCCAGGCTTGGCGAATTCGAACCGGACCTTGGTGCTCCTCGGAACTTGTACCTCGAACGGCGTGATCCCCGTCTTCCTGCCCTCGCTCCAGGTCGCCTCGGCGATGGCGCCGTGCGGATCGGAGACCACGGCGAGGAACACCGTCTCCGGCACGGGAGCCACGGACGCCTGGGGGGACCCGATCGACGGGGTCGTCGCCCGGCTCGAGCCGCCCGCGAAGTAGCCGGCGGCGACCAGGACGACCGCAACCGCGGTCGCCGCAACGGCAACCAGGCCGGAGCGGTTTCCTGCATGTTTCTTCGCTCGGGCCCTCGGGTCGAGGGGACGGCCCGGCGTCGTCCACGAGGGATCGGTCAGGACCGTGGAACGCCGGACTGCTACCCTCGCCGGTGCCGCGATCACGGTCGCATCGGCCGGGGGCAGACCCGTCTCGAGCCCGAGGCGCCGCATGCATCCTTCGAGGGCGTCGTGGAGATCGCGCATCGAGCCGAAGCGCGCCTCGGGTTCCATCTCCAGGCACTCGAGGATGATCCGCTCGTACTCTGCCGGGATGGCCGGAACGAGCGCCCGCGGCCGGGGCGGCTCGCGCTGCCACTCGCCGGTCTTTTCGCCGGCGGGTTCTCGAGCGAACGGCAGCCGTCCGGTCGCCATCTGGAACATGAGGACGCCGAGCGAATAGACGTCGCTGCGCCCGTCGATCCCGCTCCTCTTTCCCGAGGCTTGCTCCGGCGACATGTACCCGGGAGTGCCGATGACCACTCCGGTGCGCGTCTGGCCCGTCGATTGGCCGGCGCCGTCGATCAGCTTGGCGATGCCGAAATCGACCAGCTTCACGAAGTTCTTGCGGCCCTTGTGGACGACGAGGTGGACGTTCTCGGGTTTTAGGTCGCGGTGGACGATGCCGCGATCGTGCGCCGCCTGCAGCGCCTCGCAGCATTGCAGGAGGATGGGACCGACCGTCGCCAGCGACAGGGGTTCGCCGGGCGCGACCAGGGAGTGCAGGGAATGGCCCTGCAAGAACTCCATCACGAAGTAGTGGCGGCCGTCCCCGGTGACGGCGAGGTCGAGGATCTTGAGGATGTTGTCGTGGCCGATGAGATTGACGGCGCGGGCCTCGTTGAAGAAGCGCTCGACGATCCCGCCGTCGCTCGCGTATCGCGGATGGAGGAACTTGATGGCGACGCGCGAGCCGATGACGGGATGCTCGGCGAGGTAGACCGCTCCCATCCCGCCCCTGCCGAGAAGCCTCTTGATCCGGTACGAGCCGACGACGGCGCCGATGAGCGGATCTCCGGCGCTCGCGAGGAGCACGCCGTCCTCCGGACAGCGCAGCACCTCGTCTTCGTACCGCGACGAGCAGTCGGGGCAGGTTCGCGACAAGCGAGAGGAAGTTGAATCTTCGCCGCCGCGCACTGTCAAGGCGCACGGGCCGTCCATCGGTTAAACTCCCGACCCGATGCGGTTCGCCAAGCTGCATGGGCTCGGAAACGACTTCGTTCTCCTCGACCTGCGCGGGGTGCCCGATGGACGGCCGCCCTCGCCCGAGCGGGCGCTTGCCCTGTGCGATCGCCACCGTGGAATCGGCGCGGACGGCGTCCTCACCCTGCTCGACCAGAGCCGCCTCGTCATCCACAACGCGGATGGTTCGGTTCCGGAAATGTGCGGGAACGGCGCGCGCTGCGCGGCGCTGTGGATCGCAACCGACCGGTGCACACGGCCCGGCGAAGCCGAGGTGTTGCTCCAGACCGACGCCGGACCCCGTCCTTGCCGCGTTCGCGCCGGGGCCGCGGAGAGCGGGCTGGTCGAGGTCGAGATGGGCGTGGCCGAGGTCTCCGCTTCGTGCGGGCTTCCCGGCGGCTTCACCGCGGTGCCCGTCTCCACCGGCAACCCTCACCGCGTGATCTTCACCGACGGCCCGCGAGAGCGGCTCAGCGAGCTTGCCCGGACCGCGGGTCCGGCCCTCTGCGTCGCCGAGGACGCGAACATCGAGTTCGTCGCCCGTGCCGGACACGCACGCTATCTGGTCGCGGTCTGGGAACGAGGCGCTGGCTTCACCCAGGCTTGTGGAACGGGCGCCTGCGCCGTCGCGGCGGCGGCACTGCAGCGCGGCGAGGTCGAGGCCGGCAGGGAGATCGCGGTCGAGCTACCCGGTGGCGCGCTCGCGATCTGGCGCGACGCCGCGAGCGGACAGATGCGCATGCGCGGACCCGCACAGCTCGTCTATCGCGGCGATCTACCTGGATAGCCGCGTCAGCGCGGCGCCTGCTTCGCGGTAGTCGAGGTACCTGGCGGATTGAGACCCGCCGGCGGACCTGGCGGCGGCGTCTGCTGCCCGGGCGGAGTCGCGGCTCCGGCGGACGGCTGCGGGCTCACCGGCGTGGCAGGCGCCCGGGACGAGAAAGCGTTCATCGAGCGGCCTTGTGCGGCCTGCTCGAGCGCCTCCTGGATGCCGGCCAGCTCGCGGACCACCGGGACCGCCTCCAGAGAGTGCTCGCCTCCTCCTTCGCGGACGGCTTCGAGCTTGCGGCGGGCGGAGAGGACGAGCTTCGCCGCCTGTACCAACTCGCCGCGCGCCGAGACGTAGGAGAGATCTCCTCGAATGGATGCGAGGGCGCGGTGCTGATCGGCGGTGAGGCCCGGGAGCGCCCCGGCGCGATCGGCGAGGGCGTTCGCTTCGGCGATGGACGCTTCGTCGCTCTTCTGCAGGTCCGCCTTCGCCATCGGCACCACCAGATCGAAGAGGGCGCGATCGAGAGCGGTCTGATCGTCGAACTCCTCATCTTGAACTTTCGCTCCCTGCGGCAGCGCGATGGGCCCGTAGACCGTGCCGTAGCGCGGATCGTCCGAGGCGATCACGCCCTGCCCGGTCGGGAAGAAGCGGCCCTTGGAAATGACCAGCTTTCCCGAATCGACCGCCCACGAATAGCGCCGCTGGTTGCGGTCGGAAGCGAGCCAGAGGACCGCCCCGAGGAGCGCGAGGACCACCACCCAGGTCCCCAGACGTTTCATACCGCCTCCACTGCTCTGCTCGGCCCGTTCGGCCATCTCTACTCCTTCACCACGCCGATGAAGGGCACGTTGCGGAACTTCTCACCGGCATCGAGGCCATATCCGACGACGAACCGATCGGGCACCTCGAAACCGAGGTAGCGGATCGGGATCCGCGCCCGGGCGCGCGAGGGCTTGCTGAGGAGCGCGCAGATCTTCACCGAGGCGGGATGGCGCGTCGCGAAGTTGTCGAGGAGGTAGCGCATGGTGAGGCCGGTATCGACGATGTCCTCCACCACGAGGACGTGCTTGCCCTCGATCGGCCTGGTCAAGTCGGAGGTGATCTTCACCACCCCCGAGCTCTCGGTCGCCTCGCCGTAGCTCGACAGGCCGATGAAGTCTACGGCCAGGGGGAGGTCGATCTTTCGCGCCAGATCGCTGATGAAGACGAACGCGCCCTTGAGGACGCCGACCAGGACCAGTTCCTTGCCCTGGTGATCGGCCTCGATCTCCTTGGCGAGATTCGCGACGCGCTCGGCGATCTGCTGCTCCGAGAAAAGGACATCAAGCTCCGTCGCCAGCTTCATCGGATCGCCGCCCCTCATACGTAAGCGTTGTTCATCAGCTCGCCGAATCCGCCCCCGCCCGGCACGATGTACTGCCGATCGTCGAGGCCGCGCTCCCGGTCCCAGAGCGTTCCCGGCACCGTGTCGAAGACCTCCGGCGGAGAGAGCCCCCGATCGAGGCGGAGCGCGTACACGATGGTGCCGGGGTGCTGCGACGAGACGCGGCGGATGTACTCCGGCGTGATGATGAGATGGGCGGCGATGATCTTGCGCGGGCTGCCCATGCGCTCCTCTTTGTACGCATCGAGCGCGGTGCAGATGCTGCCGCCCGTGGCCCCCATCGGATCCGGGAAGAGGAGGATGGCGTCATCCACGTCGCCGCCGATCTTGCTGCCGTGGATCCGCGCACCGATCACTTTCTCGGCGTCGTCGAGTACGCGGGCCATGACGAAGTGGTCCTGGCGGACGAGCCGGGCGTCGAGGAGCGTGTTGAGGAAGTCGTAGGTGATTTGCGAAGGCAACGTCCCGGCGCGGGCGATGTTGACGGTGACGGCGCGGACCGCCGGATCGATGGTCTCGCCGTGGAACACGCCGTGCGGTGTCGAGTCGATCATGCGGGTCGGCGTGGCGGTTTCGCGCCGGGGAAATTCCGCGTTGACGATGACGCGCAAGAGGCCCCGGTAGAGCTCGCCGACGAGCCGGTTGATGTCCGGTTGATAGGTGCCCTTCGCGCAGAGCCTGGCGAGCTGGCTGAGGGCGAGCGGCTCGGCGAGGATGTGGACGTGGGCGCCGTACTGGTGGGGAAGCTCGGAGGCTCGGTACGGCAAGCGGTCGTAGGCGTGATCGCGCATCAGCGACCCTGGCCGCGCTCTCCGCCGCGGCCCCCGGATCTCGCGGGACCGAAGCGGACGTAGAGCTGCGCCTGTACTCCGTCCGGCGCAGGGCGCGCCTCGAAGAGGATGTCGCGAACGCTGCCGAAACGATCGGCGACGAGCCGCGTTCCGGCGCCGAGGATGCCGCCATGCTCCTGCGCGGCGGCCTGGATGGAACGGACCACGCCGCGGACGTCGAGCCAGGCGATCTGATCGGTCGGAAGATCGAAGCCGCGCAGGCCCTCGGCCTTGAGGTCCTCGGCGAGCGAACGCGCGCCCGGCTTTTGCGCGAGCGCCGCGCCGAGCCTCCCCAGATCCTTGGGCTCGGGGACCGGCGGAGGCGCGGCCTTGCCACGGCGGCCGCGGCGGGGCGGCGGCGGAGCCGGCTGCTCTTCGGCGGGCGGCTGCGACTGCTCGCCGCCCAGCGAGAGATAGAGGAAATCGCCCTGGACGGCGACTTCCGCGCCGTTCTCGCCCAGCTTCCACAAGGTGGCGCCCGAGGGGACACGGAAGCGGCGATCCGGACGCACCCGCGCATCGATGGCGGAAGCAAGGGCCTGGCCCTTCCCGGGCTGGAGCTCCGCGACTGCGAGGATGCCCGAGCGATCGAGCGACGCGACCTGCTCGCCGAGGAGGGCATCGATGAGCGCGAAGGAATCGAGGTAGACGCCGATTCCGACGTTGCCGGTGAACGAAGGCAAGAGGTCCTTTTCCAGCTCGAGGCCGGTCACCTCCTTGGCGCGCTCCTTGACGCGCCCCGCGTCGGCGGCGCTCCAGCGCAAGAGCTCGCGCCACATCGACGCCGGCTCGCCGGACAGCTTCACGTAGGCCGCGGGCCCGGACGGAAGCTTGGACGCCAGATCGGGAGGTGGCTTGAGCGGCGTGAACGTCTTCTGCAGCGCCTCCCCGCTCAGATCGCGCGGCTGCGCGATGAGCCGCACCTCGAGCAGGTCCTTGCGGTCGATCACCGTGAACGCGGAGGGTCCGACCGACGAGGCGAGCCGCCCCTGCGATCCGCCGGTGCCCCGCGAAAAGAAGACCATGTCGCCGGTGCCGACGTGGCGCACCGCTGCTTGGAACAAGGAGTCTGCGCTCAGGCCGGAGTTCGGCTGCACCTTGAGCGCCCCGCGCAGCGCGGGAAGGGGATCGCTCATGCCCGGGAGCCGCAAGTAGAGGTATCCGAACCGCTGGAGAACGCCGACCTTCTCGCCGCCGCGTCCCTTCCCGAGCAGGACGGGCGTGCCGTCGAGGGAGCTTTCGGTGAGCTGGAACGGTCCGCCCGCGAAGCGGCCGGTGCCTCCTTCGTGGGCCAGCAGCCGCTTCACCGCAGCGAGCGCTTTCGCGTCGTCGCTGGTCCCGACCGCCGCTACCAGCGCCTCCGCGTCGTCCGCGACCGTGTAGAGCGCCACTCCTTCTTCGGGATCGAACCCGTGGGCCGCGGCCGCCTCCTCGCTCGTCGCGTCGAATCCGAGCGCGTCGGAGAGCGTTCGCGCCGTATCGTCGAAGACGTCGCGCATCCCGAGCCGGGTGGCGGTCTCCCGATGGAGCGCCATGCGCCGCCAGGGCATCTCCTCGATGAGCGCGGCCCGCGCGTCGTTGGGGAGCGCGGAGGGTACCGAGCGCCGGAGCACGGTGACCTTGGCGGTGGTGCTGCGCTTCTGGCCGTCGGGGTCGACCACCGCCTCGGTCACGGTGAAAGTGCCGGAGCGTGGGAAGGCGTGCTTCACCGCCGGACCCGCCGCGGGAGGCGTGCCGTCGCCGAAGTCCCACTCGATGCGGGCGCCTTCGGGCAGATCCGCCGGCGAGCCGAACTCGGTCGGGACTCCCGAAACGACCGTGCGGTCTTCGACGGCGGAAGGGGCGACGCGCTTGACGCAAGCCGCGAGGAGCAGCGCCGCGGCGCAGGCGAGCCGGATGCGCATCGCGCCCCTTTACCATACGCTCACCGGGTCGTGCCGGTTGACTTCAGCCGGCGGATTTCCGCCGGCCCAGTGGAGGAACCTTCGCCATGCTCCTCGCCCTGCTCTTGCTCGCCGCGCCGCAGACCTGGAGCTACGACGTAGGCCCTGCCCCGCTCGTCAAGGCGTCGAACGTGGGCGGAACGATCCGCGTGGAGTCCGTCCAGGCGCGGGGCGTGGGAATCAGCGCGGAAACGAGCGGCGGGACCGACGAGGAGCGGGCGCGGTGGAACATCGAGACGCATGGCTCGCAATCCGAGGTCTCGGTGCGCGTTTGCTGCGGCCCCTGCGGGAAGCGCGGGAAGAACAAGGGATGCCAGGACAGCGTGCGCTTCGATCTCGTCCTGCGGGTCCCCGAGGATGCGCATCTGGAGCTGAACGGCGTCTCGTCTCGCGTTTCGGTCGCCGGCGTCGCGGGCGAGCAGAGCATCGACACCGTCGCGGGTGACATGGAAGTCGAAGGAAGCGCCGCACCCCTCCGGTTGACCACCGTCTCGGGCAGGATCTCGGTGCGCCCCCAGAAGCCTGCGCCGAGCCAGATCCAGAGCGTCTCGGGCGACGTCGCCATCGCCCTCCCCGCCGGCGCCCCGGCGCGGGTGGTGCTTTCCACGGCCAGCGGGCGGCTCAACGGCGACCCCAAGCTGCGCTCGGTTGGCCGCTCCGGTCCGAAGATCGCGGTCGAGACGGTGAGCGGAGACGTGACCGTCGTTGACACCGGGCGCTCTTCCCGTTAGTTCTTTCAAAAGGTTTTGAAAGTTCGTTCCCCTGGAGGCGGTACTCCGCATGGCGCTCCATTCGCCAGGGCTCGTCGATCTCATCGACGCGGCGGCAAGCCCCGCGGCGCGGCCCTCCGCGGCGCAGCTCTTGCCGGGAACCGCCGCGGCAGAGGGTCTCCGCCACTTCGAGCGTGCCCTTCTCGCCGCCTCGGACGCGGGCCCTCGCGAGCTGACCTCCGCGGCGGCGATGCTGCTGCGCGCCGGCGGCAAGAGGGTCCGGCCCCTGCTCACCCTGCTCGCGGCTCGCGCCGCCGCGCCCGGAAGGCGAGCGCGGGGCCGGGTCGCACTGGCGCTCACCGCCGAGCTGGTCCACTCGGCCACCCTGCTCCACGACGACGTCATCGACGACGGACTGACCCGCCGCGGTCAGCCCGCGCCGCGCGTCGCTTACGGCAACGCGGTTTCGGTGCTCTCGGGCGACTGGCTCCTCGCGGCCTCGCTCGACCTCGCGCTCCGCTCCAAGGTGCCGCTGGCGATGCCCGCCCTCGTGCGCACCTTGCGCACACTGGTCGAGGGCGAGGCCCGCCAGCTCGCCTTGCGCGGCCGCACCGACTTCTCCGCCGAGGACGCTGTGTTCGTCGCAGCCAAGAAGACCGGCTCGCTCTTCGCATTCTGCGGCGAGGCCGGGGCGCTCGCGGCAGGCGCTCCGCCCGAAGTGTGCTCGGCGCTCCGCGAATTCGGCCAGCGCGCCGGCTGCGCCTTCCAGATCACCGATGACCTGCTCGATTTCGAATCGGACGCGGGGACGCTCGGCAAGGCGGTGCTCGCGGACGTCGTGGAAGGCAAGCCGAGCCTGCCGCTCGCCATCGCGCTCAAACGGCTGCCGCCGCTCCGGGGCGAGCTCGAGCAGCTTCTGGCCGCGAACGCCGACGACGACTCGTTGCCGGGGCGCGTGCGCGCTTTCGCCACCCGGCTCGGACGCACCGGCGCGCTCGGAGCGGCGAGGCGCGCCGCCGAGAAGGAGCGCGACTGGGGCTTCAAGCGGACCATGGGCCGGATCTGGACCACCCTCTACCTGTCCGAGGATCCGCTCGCGGCCGCGGAGCTGTGCGAGAGGCTCGAGATCTCGAGCGGCGCCGCTTCGATGACGCTCAACGAGCTGGAGCGCTGGGGGGTCGTGACCCGCTCCCGCAAGCCCGGCGATCGCCGCGAGTACTTCGAGGCGGAGACCGACGTGTGGAAGATGGTCTCGCGGGTCTTGCGCGAGAGGGAGCTGCAGCAGATCGAGCGCGCGCTGGAGGTGTTCGACCGCGCGCGGGAGAAGCTCTCGCGCTCGGCGCCGCCCGGAGAGCAGGCGCGCATCGCCCGGATCGTCGATCGCATCGGAAAGCTGCGCGACCTCGCCCGCATGGGCCGCGGGCTCCTCAACGCGGTCGTGCAGCAGGGCCGCGTCGACCTGGCGCCGCTGGTGCGCTTCGCCGCGGGAAGGCGCCGGGGCTAGAACTCGACCGAGACGCCGAATCGCCAGGCCCGGTCGCTCAAGATCAGCGAACCGCCCTTGCGGAAGTCGTCGAGATGCGTCCAGCCGTACTCGGCGAAAGCGGCGGTGCGCTGGATGCCCATGTCGATGTAGGCCTCGCGGGCAAGCCCTGCGTCGATGGCGTCGAGGTTCAGCGCGACGCCGAGCGCGGTGGTGTAGCCGTAGCTCCAACCGGAACCGCGTCCGCTGCCAGGGCGCGTCGAGACGTCGCCCCTTCCGTTGTACGAGGACCAGAGCGCAGCCATCAGGCCTGCCTGCGC
>VBKL01000163.1 GCA_005879805.1 Deltaproteobacteria bacterium
GAGGGCCTGCGCGCGGGCGCGGTCGATGGGCGCGCTCTTGTCGGACGCCGGTTTATCAGAGGCGGCCTTGCTGGTGGCGCAGGCGGCAAGGGTTGCGAAGAGGATGGGAAGGAAGCGGTGCATTCGGTGACCTCCGGGGCCGCGACTCTCTACACCGCGCACGCACCGCCGTCGATGCCGGCTTTCTCCGCTATCTTGGACGGGTGCGCTACCTCCTCGCCGCCTTTGCAGCGCTCGCAGCCTGGGAGCTGTTCCGCTACGCGGCGCTGACTGCAGCGAAAGAGCGCCTGCGCAAGCGCACGCAGCGCTTCGCCGAGGCGCACGGCGTCCGCGTCGACCTCTTCAAGTTCGGCGGCAAGCAGCTCGTCCGGGAAGAGCTGTTCAACGACCTGGCCGTCCAGCGCGCGATGCTGGCGGCGGCGCAGGCCGGCGAGCTCGCCGAGGACGTCCGCCGGCGCGTCGAGGAATACATCGACGAGATCGTGCCGGCGTTCTCGCTCTCCGCCTATTTCGAGGTCGGCCTCAAGCTCGCCGCGGCCGCCGTTCGTTCCGCATACCGTCCCATCATCGTGAAGCGCCCTCCCGACCTTCCCCGCAACGCGACCGCGGTCTTCCTCATCAACCACCGCTCCAACTTCGATTACGTGGTGGTCGGCTGGGCCCTCGCGCAACGCGTCGCCATCAGCTACGCGGTCGGTGAGTGGGCGCGCATCTTCCCGCTCGACGCGCTCTTCCGCGCCTTCGGCGGCTTCTTCGTCCGGCGCGGGTTTCCCGATCCTCTCTACCATACGGTGCTGCGCCGCTATCTCCAGCTCATCACCCGGCACGGGGTCACGCAGGGCATCTTTCCCGAGGGAGGGCTCACCCGCGACGGCGCCCTGCGGGCCCCCAAGGTGGGCCTCCTCGACGGGCTCCTCCAGCTCGCGCTCGACCCCGCTTTCGATCGCGAGCTCCTCTTCGTTCCCGTCGGGATCAACTACGACCGCGTCCTCGAGGACGAAGCGCTCCTCGCCGAGAAGCGCGGGCGCGAGCACCCGCCCACGGTACCGGAGAAGCTCCGGGGGGCGCTGCGGCTCCTCTGGATCGTCCCGACCCGCATGGTCTTCAACGCCTTCCGCGCCGCGACCGGAAGGCTGCGGCGCAGCGGATACGCCGCGGTGGCCTTCGGCGAGCCCATCGCCGTGCGCGCCCTGCTCGCCCGCCGCGGGCATCTCGGGCCGGGCGCGGCCGCGATTCCCCTGCCGGACGACGAGAGGCGCGAGCTCGCCAAGGACATCGCCCGCGAGCTGATGGATCGCATCGCGCGCTGCATCCCGGCGACCCCCGTACCGCTGGTCGCCCGCGCGATGCTGGAGTTGCGCGAGGCTCCCTACAGCCGGCTCGCCGAACGCGTGCGCGATCTGCGCGAAGAGCTCGGCCGCGCCTCGGTGCCGACGGCGCTCGGCAAGGAGTTCGAGCCGCAGCTGCGCGGGCGGGAATCGCTCGAAGAGGAGCGATCGTCGCGCCTGGTGGCGAGCCTCGAAGGAGAGGTCCTCGGACTGGAGGAGGCGGAACAGCTGGTCCGCCTGGGAGTGAAGCTGCTCCGGCGGCGGCGTCTACTGCGCAGCGCGGAAGGTGTGGTGCGCATCGGCTCCCACCCGCACGCAGAAGAGCTGCTCGAGTACTACGCCCGGTCGCTGGCGGTGCTGCCAGATCGTACGGGAGCGAACGAATCGCAAATGTCGTTGCCGATCCCACCCGCCTCGCGTCCTGTGAGCCGGTGAACGCGAAAAACTCCGTGGATCGACCCCCTTTGCCAAATTTATCTTGCGCGGTGTCTGAAGGGTTTGGAAACCGAACCCTGGAACTGGAGAACGATTCGTATGAAGAAGAAGATCCTGCTGTTCATCCCTGCATTCGCCCTGGCCGCCGCCTGCGGCTCCGTCAACGAGTTCGCCGCCTCGACCCCCGACGTGCGCGGCCAGTCGATCGAGCTGGCCGGAACGTCCGCGGAAGGCGCCACCTTCCTGCAGGAGTCGTCCGGCGTCAGCTCGCAGGACCTTTCCAATCCGCCCGAGTACCTCGCCAGGACCCGCGCGGCGATCAAGGGCCTGAACGATCTCGTGAAGAAGTTCCTCACGCCGGTCGTCGACGCCGTCGCCACCGGCGGCAAGGACCTGACCGCCTCGGGCGACGCCAAGGTGTTCGGACCGAAGGACGAGAACGGCATCACCTGGAAGCTGACCGTGCGCCGCGTCTCGGGACACCGCTTCGGCTGGGTCCTCGAGGGCAAGCCGCTCGGCCAGTTCGATTCGGCATACAAGACCATCGCCGCCGGCGCCCTGCAGCGCACCGGCGACGCCGAGCACCGCGGCGCCGGCCGGACGAGCATCGACCTCGACGCCTACGCCAGCATCGATCCGACCAGCCACGCGCAGGGCAAGCTGTTCAACGCCTTCAAGCACTTCGGCGATGACGGCGAGGCGAAGGTGGTCGTCTACGCGCTGAAGGGCTTCACCGCCGACTCGACGGTTGCCCCGGCGGCCGACGCCGTCGTCTACGGGCACAAGACCCCCTCCGGCGAAGCGGTCGTGCGCGTCGCCGCCTTCAGCGAGTCGCTCGCTCCCTCGACGGCGGGCGCCACCGACGCCGGCCCCGAGCTGATGCTCGCCCGCCTGCGCTGGATCCCCGGCATCGGCGGCCGCGCCGACGTCTACTACCCGAGCACCACGGGCGTCCTCGGCGTGAATTCGAACGGCGACGTCCCCTCCGGCAAGTACATCGCGGCGAAGTCGTGCTGGGACAAGACGGAGCAGGAAGGCTTCAAGGCGGTCGCGGTCTGCAACGCCGGCCAGCCGGTCAGCGCCGCCAACTGCCAGATCGCCATCGAAGGGGTCGAGTCGACCGCCTGCAAGCCGGGCATCGACCGCGAGGATCGGATGAGCGACAGCGACGAGAATGACGTCTCGGCCGAGAGCGACGCTCCCGGCAAGCTCGACGATGCCCCCGCTTCGTCGATGTCCGAGACCGAGAACGACTAGGAACGTCGGATCTCGTGCAATCGGGGCCCGGGCAGCGATGCCCGGGCTCTTTTTTTTCCCCGATGGAAACTTCGCCGGTTGCCCCGCCGCCGACCAGACCATATGAGTGTCCGGCGCGCGGGAGCCCTCCACGTACACGTTCTTCGCGATTTTCGGCGTGGTCTTGTCCACGCTCGTCGTTCCCCTGCCCGAGGAGCTCGCGCTCCTCTGGGCCGGCTGGATCTCGCACGGGAACCTCCCCGTGGTCCTCGCCTCCATCGCCGCCTTCCTCGGAGTGATGGTCGGCGACGCCGCCAGCTACCTTCTGGGCCGGACCGTGCTCCCCAAGTTCCTCGAGACGCGCCTCGGCAAGCGAATGGTCAATCGGAAGATGCGCAAGTGGGGCGAGGACTTCGTGAAACGGCACGGGTTCCGCGCCGTGCTGCTCGGACGGTTCCTGGTCGGCTTGCGCGGGCCGGTCTACCTCGCCATCGGGGCGGCGAAGTTCTCCGCCGCGAAGTTCTTCGCCATCAACGCCGCGGTGGGGGCGGTCGAGGTCAGCATCGTGGTCGGCCTCGGCTACTACTTCGGCGCCTCCAAAGAGCTTGCCCACGACATCAAGTGGATCTGCGTGATCGTCGCCGTCGTGCTGGGGATCGCCCTCTTCGTCCCCCTCTTCGTCCGCCGGCGCTTCGAAGGCCGGCCGGCCAGCGCGTGATCCGTTCCTGGGAATTTGAAATAGACTCCGCGCCCCCCGCGTAAAGGCGGGCGCGCTCGAGCCCGAGGTGTGTCCACGGGCGGGAGGTCGAATCCATGAAACCATCGCCTTGGCTCCCGCTCCTCTGCGCCGCCGCCTGCGCCAACGGGCCCTCGTCCAGACCGTCCGCCGACCGCAATCAGGCGGCGCAGCAGCAAGGCGGGCTGGGGATCCCCGTGCAGTACGAGAAGCTCTCGAACGGGCTCAAGGTGGTGCTCTCGCCCGATCACACTTCGCCCGTGGCCGTCGTCGGCGTCTATTACGGCATCGGCTTCCGCATCGAGCCGCGCGACCGGACGGGCTTCGCCCACCTCTTCGAGCACATGATGTTCCAGGGCTCCCAGAATCTGGGGAAGCTCCAGTTCATCAAGCTCGTGCAGTCGAACGGCGGCATCCTCAACGGTTCGACGCGCTTCGACTTCACCAATTACTTCGAGGTCGTCCCTTCGAACACCGTCCAGACCATGCTCTGGGCGGAGTCCGACCCGAACAACGCCGTGCTGGTAGTGGCCGGAGACATCGACCCCGCCCAGGTGCTTTCCCGGGTGAAGCAGTACTTCGAGGCCATCCCGCGCCAGGAGATTCCCGCCCGGCCGGACATCTCCGAGCCGCGCCAGGACCAGGAGAAGCGCGTCTCGCAAGACGACAAGCTCGCCACCCGGCCGGCGCTGGCGTTCGCCTACCACGTGCCCCCGCGGAACACGCCCGAGTGGTACGCGATGGGCATCTTGCGCGAGATCCTCGCCGGCGGCCGGGACAGCCTCCTCTACCAGGAGCTGGTGCAGAAGCGCGGTCTCACCGGCGAGGTGGACGGCGGCATCAACGAGCTAGGCAACCAGTTCAACATCCAGGGTCCCACCCTGCTCGACTTCTATCTCTTCCACGACAAGGACAAGCCGGCGGACGACATCCTCGCCGCGGCCGACGGACAGATCGAGAAGCTGCGCTCCGCCCCGGTCGACGCCGCCACGCTTTCCCGCGCCAAGGTGAAGATCCGCGCCCGCTTCTACGATCAGCTCGACGCTTTCTCCGGATTCGGCAAGGCGGATCTGCTCGCCGCCTACGCGCTCTTCGACGATGCCCCGCAGAAGATCAATGGCATCCTCGACGAGTTCCAGAAGGTGACGCCGGAGCTCTTGCAGAAGACCGCGCAGGAGTGGCTGCGCAAGACCAACCGGACCATCCTCGTCGTCAATCCCGGCGCGCCGGCGAAGTCCGCGAGCGCAGGAGGTGCGCAATGACCGCGTTGTTTGCAGCGCTCCTCGTCGCCCAGGCCGCGCCCGCGCCGGCTGCCGGCGCGCCCAAGCAGACGCCACCCGAAGCGGGTCCGCCGAAGGACTTCCGGGTTCCCGCCGCCCACAAGCTGACGCTCGACAACGGGCTCGCGGTCACCTTCGTGCAATACGGCTCGACGCCCAAGACGACGGTGGCGCTGGAGGTGCGCGCAGGCAACGTCGAAGAGGCGCCGAATCAAGTGTGGCTCGCCGATTTGACCGGCGACATGCTCGTCGAGGGCACCAGGACCCGCACCGCCGCGCAGATCGCCGAGCAGGCAGCCAACATGGGCGGCTCGCTGAACGTGGCGGTGTCGTCCGATCTGGCCGAGCTCGCCGCCGACGTCTTGAGCGAGTCGGCAGCCGAGGCCGTCCGGCTGGTCGCCGACGTAGCCCGGAACCCGTCCTTTCCGGAGGCCGACTTCGACCACCGCAAGGCCGACCGGATGCGCGATCTGGCCATCGCCCGCGCCCAGCCGCGCCAGCTCGCCATGGAGAAGTTTCTCTCCGCCCTCTATCCCGATCACCCTTACGGCCGGATCCTCCCCAAGCAGGAGGACCTGAACGCGCTCACCGTCGATCAGGCGCGCGCCTTCCACGAAAAGAATTTCTCCGCGGCGCGGTCGCACCTCTACGTAGTCGGGAAGTTCGACGAGAAGCAGGTCGAAGCCGCGGTCCGAACGGCGTTTTCCGACTGGAAGAAAGGCGCCCCGGCTCCGGATGCGAAGCCTTCGCCCCGCGCGCAGCGCGCCGTGTACCTGGTCGATCGACCGGGCGCCGTGCAAAGCACCCTCTACGTCGGGATGCCCGTCGGGGCCGACCCCTCCAACCCCGACTACGTCAAGCTGGTCGTCACCAATTCGCTCCTCGGCGGATCGTTCATGTCCCGCATCACCTCCAACATCCGCGAGCAGAAGGGCTACACGTATTCACCGAGCAGCTCCGTCGCGACCCACCGCCGGGACGCCTACTGGGCGGAGACCGCCGACGTCACGACCAAGGATACCGGCGCCTCTCTCAAGGAGATCTTCGGCGAGATCTCCCGGCTCCAGAAGGAACCGCCCTCCGCGGAAGAGCTGAAGGGCATCGCGAAGTACGCGGCCGGCGTCTTCGTCCTGCAGACCTCGAGCCGGCGCGGAATCGTCAACCAGTTCCGCTTCGTCGATCTCAACGGGCTACCCGAAGACTACCTGTCGACCTACGTGCAGCGCGTCAACGCGGTCACCCCCGAGGACGTGCAGCAGATGGCGGCGAAGTACATCCAGGACGGCCGTGCGGCCATCGTGGTGGTGGGCGACCTGAAGGTCGTGAAGGACCAGGTCGCGACCTACGGCAACATCGCCGACTAGCGGGCGGCGCTCGCGGGGCCTGCTTGCCGGATTTTCTGCATGGGTCTATCTTCCATGCGGCTTAGGACTGTTTTGCCTATTTCCGGAAGGTCCGATGGCGTTCGATCCGATAGATTATCAGATCCTGGATCTGCTGCAGACGGACGCGCAGACGACGCAGATGGACATCGCCGCCAAGGTTGGACTCTCCCAGCCTGCCGTCGCCGACCGCGTGCGCAAGCTGGAGGAGTCGGGAGCCATCGTCCGCTACGTCGCCCGCGTCGATCCGCGGGCGATGGGCAACGACATCCGCGCCTTCGTCGGCGTGCGCATTTCCCATCCGCGGCACCACGAGCCGTTCGCGCGGCGGATCCTCGATCTGCCCGAGGTGCTCGAGTGCCACCGGGTGGCAGGGCTCGATTCTTATCTGCTCAAGGTCGTCACGCGGGACACCGAATCGCTCGATCGGCTCATCAGCGATTCCCTGCGTCGCATCGCCGGCGTCACCCGCACGCACACCACGGTCGTCCTTTCGGCGGTGAAAGAAGAGACGCGCGTTCCATTGCAGCAGCAGCCGGAGACCGAGTCCCGGCGCAGGCGCAAGAAGGAGGTGGCGGCATGAAGCTTGGACTGTCGGCGCGCATGTCGCGCGTGAAGGCATCGGCCATCCGGGAGATCCTCAAGGTCACGGAACGGCCGGACATCCTCTCCTTCGCCGGCGGGCTTCCCGCGCCAGAGTCGTTTCCGGTCGAGGCCATCGCCCGCGCCCACGAGCGCGTCTTCGCCGAGGAGGCGAAGGCGGCGCTGCAGTACGGGACGACCGAGGGCTTCGGACCCTTGCGGGCGTGGATCGCCGAGCGGCTGCGCCGCCGCGGGATTGCCTGCGGTCCGGAAAACGTGATCGTGACGAGCGGGTCCCAGCAGGGAATCGACCTCACCGCCAAGATCCTCCTCGACGCGGGCGATACGGTCATCGTCGAAAACCCCTCCTACCTCGCAGCGCTGCAGGTCTTCTCGGGATACGAGGCTCGCATCGCCACCGTCGGCAGCGACGACGAGGGAATGCGGACCTCGGAGCTCGAGCGGGTCATCGATCAGACGGGCGCCAAGCTCATCTACGTGAACCCGACCTTCCAGAACCCGAAGGGCACCACCCTCTCGCTCGAGCGCCGGCTCGAGCTCGTGCGCATCGCCCGGGAGAAGAACATCGCCATCCTCGAGGACGAGCCCTACGCCGAGCTGCGGTACTCCGGAACCGAGGTACCCTCGCTCGCGGCGCTCGACCACGAGGCGCCCGTGATCCATCTCGGCACCTTCTCGAAGACGCTCGCGCCGGGGCTGCGAATCGCCTGGGCCGTGGCGGCGCCGGACACCATCCACGCGCTGACCGTCGCCAAGCAGGCTGCCGATCTGCACACCAACACGCTCACCCAGCGCGCCGTGGCGCGGATGCTCGAGACCTTCGACTACCAAGGCCACCTCGGCGAGATCCGTGCGCTCTACGGCGAGCGCTGCCGGGCGATGCGCGCCGCGGTCCTGGCATCGTTCCCCAAGGGAACGCGCTGCACCGATCCGGCCGGCGGCCTGTTCCTGTGGGCCACGATTCCCGGCATCGACGCGGACGAGCTTCTCCTCGACGCGGTGCGCGAGCGGGTCGCGTTCGTGCCGGGCGCGCCCTTCTTCGCGCGCACGCCCGACCGGTCGTCGCTGCGGCTCAACTTCTCCAACCGGTCTTCCGAGCTCATCGCGGAAGGGATCGCGCGCCTCGGGAAGGCAGCGGCGAAGCGTATCGCCGCCGCTGAGCCGGTGATTCAGATCGCTACGTCGGCGTAAGGCGGTTTGGGGTCGTACTCGATCCACCGCTGGACCTTGCGCGCGAATCGCGGGTCCACCAGCTGGCCTACGAGCCACAGCGACATGTCGATCCCGGCCGACACGCCGGCGGCGGAGATCAGGTTTCCGTCCTGCACGTAGCGCACGTTCTCCGCGACGTTCGCTCCCCGCGCGCGGAGCGGCTCGACGAAGTTGAAGTGGGTCGCCACGCGGCGGCCGCGCGAGATGCCCGCTTCGTGGAGGAGCAGCGCGCCGGTGCAGACGCTGGTCACGAAGGTGCAGCGGGGCGCCACCTCGCGGAGCCAGGCGAGCAGTCCCTGGTTGTTCGCCTCGCGGCGCGTGCCCATGCCGCCCGGAACGAGGACCACGTCGAGGGCGGACGATTCTGCCAGGGTGGCGTCGGGAAGGACGCGCATTCCCTTCGCACAGCGGATCGGGCCGCCTGTCTCGGCCAGCAGATGTACCCGCCAGGGCGCGACGCCAGGCGCTTCGGCCTTTTCGATCATCGCCCGGGCCGCTCCGAACACTTCCCAGGGACCGACGAAATCGAGCTCTTCCACGTCGTCGAAGATCACGATGCCGATGGTCGTCATGCCGCCTCCTCATCTCGTCGCGAGGACCAGGAGCCGCTCCGCATCGCCCGATTCCAGCCCGAGCAGGCCCTGGAGCTTGCGCAGCACGCTCTCCTCCTCGACCGGAAAGACGCGGTCGGCCCCCATCACCTTCGCGCAGCACTGGAAAGCCAGCTCGCGGTAGGTGCGGTCGGGGAGCGCCGCGCAGGCCTCGGCGAGGCAGGCGTCCATCCCCTTCTCGCGCAGCCGCTCCCGGGTCTCGTCGGCGATCGCGCTGATCGGCCGCAGATGGGCGAGGAGAGGATTGGCGGAGACGAGTCGCTGGATGGCAAAAGCCTCGCTGCCTTCGACCCTTCCGTCGGCCCAGGCGGCAAGGACCATGAGCGCGATGACGCGCTCCGCCTCGCCGCGATCCCCGCCCTTGGTCGGATTCATGTCCCGTATTTTGCGCCCCGGGTGTGGTGAGGAAAAGGAGCATGCAGTATCACTGAAATAATGCAGTTAGTATCTAGCGGCTGTCGCCGCGATCCCGGGGGGGATGATGTCAACGCTCGAGGAGATTCTGCGCACCGAAGCCGAGCTCGAGGATCTGGCTAGAGAGCTCGCCCACGAGCAAGACGTCGAGAGAATCCAGGACATTGCCCGCCGCATCCAGGAAGGGGCCAACCAGATCCTGGAGATGGGACGCTCGCTCGACCGGTCGCTCGCGGCGGCCCGCCGGTGCGGAACGCGTAGCCGGTTCACCAGGGCGGAGCGCGAGCAGGTTGCCCGCGCTACGGGGGTTGCTCTCGAGGCGCTCTTTCTCGAGAACGTCGAAAGGTGGGTGGCCCGCATGCCGCGAGTCTCGGCGGCGATCATCGAGCGGCTGGCAATGACCTCGATCGCCGAGAGCGCCCGCAAGGAGGCGCGTCGCAAGCAGGCGCTCGCGATCGTCAAGGAGCTGGAAGCGATTCCCGACCCGCTGCCCGAGACGAAGGCTGCGATCGAGGAGTTCAAGCGCGAGTACTTCGTGCCGTAACGCGTCTCACCCGGCGGAAGCGCCGAAGATCCGCGCGAGCTCGTACGCCGGCGTTTCCTCGAGCTGATCGTAGCGGCATGAGCGCGGGTCCTTGTCCGGCCGCCATCGCAAGAAGTGCGTGGCGTGCCGGAACCGGTCGCCCTGCAAGTGATCGTAGGCGACTTCGCAGACGCGCTCGGGCCGGAGCGGCTCCCAGCTCAGGTCCTTGCCGCGGTTCCAGCGGCTGGTGGCGCCTGGCATTCGCTGCTCTTTCTCGTCCGCCCCGCCCCACTCCTTCCAGGGATGGTCGTCGAAGGCCCGCTCCCGCAGCGACGCTAGCTCCTGCACCAGCTCCTTGCGCCGTGCCGTGGTGAAGGACGAGGTGATACCGACGTGGTGGAGGGTGCCCTCGTCGTCGAAGAGGCCGAGGAGGAGCGAACCGATCATCGTGCCCGGGCCGTTCTTGTGCCAGCGGAAGCCCCCGACCACGCAGTCGGCGGTGCGCGCGTGCTTGACCTTCACCATCTCGCGCTTGCCGGGGAGATAGTGGCTCTCGAGGCGCTTGGCGACGACGCCGTCGAGGCCCGCCCCTTCGAACCGGGAGAACCAGTCGCGGGCGACGGCGAGGTCGCGCGTCGCCGGCGTGAGGCGGATGGGCGGCTTCGCCTTGGAGAGCGCGCGCTCGAGCTTCTCGCGCCGCTCGGCAAAAGGATGGTCGAGGAGATCCTGGTCGTCCAGGGAAAGGAGGTCGAAGGCCACATAGGAGGCGGGCGTCTGCGAGGCGAGCAGCTTCACTCGCGATGCCGCGGGGTGGATGCGCAAGAGGAGCGCCTCGAACTCCAGGCCGTCCGGTCCGGCGATGACGATCTCGCCGTCGAGCACGCAGCGCTCGGGGATCTCGCGGGCCAGCGGCTCGAGCAGCTCCGGAAAGTACCGGTCGAGCGGCTTCAGCTCGCGAGACTGTAAGAAAATCTCCTTGCCGTCGCGGAAGACGAGGCAGCGGAAGCCGTCCCACTTGGGCTCGTAGAGGAAGCCGTCGCCGCCGGGGAGGTCCTCGGCGAGCTTGGCGAGCATGGGCTCGACGGGGGGGCGGATCATCGGGTCAGTCTAGCAAGTCCGCGCGCGGTCATTTGAATCGGCGGACATCCCGCTCCATCGCCGCCTGCATGGTCGGCTCGTCGATGAGACCGTGGTCGTGCAGCTTGCGGAGCAACGCGTCTCGCGGCGCTCGCAATCGCTCCGGCCGATCGGGGTACATCGAAGGGCCCGCGGAGCCGGCGATGAGCGCCGCGATCTCGCCCGCGTCGAGCTCCTCCAAGGACTTGTCGAAGAAACGGCGAGCCGCGGCGGCGATGCCGACGACATCCGGCGCGAAGTGCGCCTGCGAGAGCGCGACGGAGATCGCCTCGCGAGCGGACAGGTGCCGCGAGATCCAGGTCGCGAGGGCGGCTACCTCGATCAATCGCTGCAGCTTCGTGGGCGGTTGCGGCCGGCCCGCGGACCTCATGACCTGCCTCGCAGCCAGCTCCTCGGGGATGAGATGCGGCCTTGCGCCAAGATAGAACCTTGCGAGCCCGATGAACGGAGTCCACGGATAGATGGGCGTCATCCGCGGATCGGGCGTGTCGAACAGTTGCACACCGAGCGAGCGAACCACGAGAGGCGGGAGCGACGGTGGCGGATCAGGTGGCCGCTCGGGAATGCGAGCGATCTCGACCTGGTACCCAAGCTCCAGCGCTAACAGCGGCCCGATTGTCACGAGCAGAGCGGTGATGACGAGCGCGCGAACGAGCCGCCACCGTCGGCGTCTCGACGGGGGAGCGACCGGATCCACTAGCTTTGAAGCGCTGCCGACACGATCGCCCGCGCCTCCTCCACGATCCGCGCCAGATGCTCCTCGCCCCGGAAGCTCTCCGCGTAGATCTTGTAGACGTCCTCGGTACCGGAGGGCCGCGCGGCGAACCAGCCGTTCTCGGCGACCACCTTGAGGCCGCCGATCTCCGCGCCGTTTCCCGGCGCTTTGGTGAGCCGGGCGCGGATCGGCTCGCCGGCGAGCGTCTTCGCGGCCACCTGATCGGGGGACAGCTTCTTCAGGATCGACTTCTCTTGCGGCGTCGCGGGAGCGTCGATGCGCGTGTAGTGCGGCGTGCCAAGCTCGGCCATCAACTCGCGAGCGTGAACGCCTGGGTCCTTCCCAGTCCGCGCCAGGACCTCAGCCGCGAGCAGGTCGAGCAGGATGCCGTCTTTGTCGGTGGTCCAAGCCGTCCCGTCCTTGCGCAGGAACGATGCTCCGGCGCTCTCCTCGCCTCCGAAACCGAGCGATCCGTCGAGAAGCCCATCGACGAACCACTTGAACCCGACGGGAACTTCGCGGAGTGGCCGTCCGATCTTCTGCGCGACACGATCGATGAGGCTCGAGGAGACGAGCGTCTTTCCCACCGCGGCCTTCGCGCTCCAGTCGGGCCGGTTGGGAAAGAGGAAGGACACGGCGACGGCGAGGTAATGATTCGGGTTCATCAGCCCGCCGCTTGGAGTGACGATGCCGTGCCGGTCGGAGTCGGTGTCGTTGCCGAAGGCGAGATCGAAGCGGTCTTTCAGCGCGAGCAGGTTCGCCATCGCATACGGCGACGAGCAATCCATCCGGATCTTGCCGTCGTGATCGAGGGGCATGAAGGAGAAGGTCGGATCGACCTTGCGGTTCACCACCTCGATGTTCAGTCCGTATTCGGCGGCGATCGGATCCCAGTAGCTGATGTTGGCGCCGCCCATTGGATCGGCACCTAGCCTCAGTCGTGCGGCCTTCACCGCCTCGAGGTCCACCACGTTGCGCAGATCGCGCACGTACGCGGAGACGAAATCGTGCGTCTTCACGTTGCTCGCGCGAATCGCCTGCGCGTACGGCATGCGCTTCACCTCGGTGCCGAGAACCTCGTTGGCCCGCTTCTCGATCCAACCGGTCGCCGAAGTATCGGCGGGCCCGCCGCTGGGAGGGTTGTATTTGATGCCGCCGTCCTCCGGCGGATTGTGCGACGGGGTGACGACGATTCCGTCGGCGAGCGCATCGTTGCGGCCGCGGTTGTAGGTGAGGATCGCGTGCGAGACGACGGGCGTTGGCGTCCACTCCCCTTCGCGCGCGCAAAAGACCTCGACGCCGTTCACCGCCAGGACCTCGATGGCGGTCGTGCGGGCCGGTCCGCTCAAGGCATGGGTGTCGATCCCGAGGTAGAGCGGCCCTGTCGTACCCTGCTGCTTGCGGAACTCGCAGGTCGCCTGCGTGACCGCCGCGATGTGCGCCTCGTTGAATGCGTGCTTGAGCGAAGAGCCGCGATGACCTGAGGTGCCGAAGCTGACCCGCTGCGCGGGATCCTTCGGGTCGGGCTTTTCGAAATAGGCCGCAAGCAGCCGCTGCACGTTGACGAGCATCTCCCGCGGGGCCGGCTTCCCGGCGAGTGGATGGGCCATTCCGCCGATATGTCACTTCGCGATGCGGTTGTCAGTCGGTCAGCGGAAGGCCGCGTCGAGCGCCTGGCCCAGGTCCTCCATGAGGTCCTCGCACGCTTCGATCCCCACGGAGAGGCGGACGAGCGAATCGGAGATCCCGATGGCTTCCCGTTGCTCCGTGGTCAGCTCGAAGTAGGACATGAGCGCGGGCTGC
>VBKL01000289.1 GCA_005879805.1 Deltaproteobacteria bacterium
GCCTCATCACCACGGCCGCGCCGGCGGGCAGCACCGCTGTCCTCAACCTGGCGACGGGCGCGGTGGGTAGCCCTCGCGCCGTTGTTGCGGCGCTGAATCCGGCGACGTCCGTTCTCTACAGCGGTGTCAGCCAGAAGCGCGTGGCGAACAACGGAGCGGCTACGGGCGATGCCTCGCTCCGGCCTTTCCCGGGCGCCGCCTCGTACTACTACTCGCTCACGCTGCGCCTCGTTCCGGGTGCCACGGTGGGCACGGTGTTCGACGGTCAGAACCTCGGCGCGAAGTTCCATGCCGCGGTCCGCGACCGGTCGGGAACCGACGTTTTCCAGAACGCGGATTTCGCACTGGGACGGCTCGAGATCCTGTAGCCGGTCGTCTGTCGCACGAAGTCTGCCGGGCGCTGCTCGCCGCGAGGTGGGTAGCGCCCGCGCTTTTTGGCGAGCTGCCGGCCGGGCGCTCCCGGCGCTGGAAACCGCAGCCCCCGGTGCCGATGTTTGCGCCCGGAGGACGAGGCAATGGCAAGCAAGCGCTCGCGCGGCCGCAAGGAATCTACAACCGTCGGGTACGCAGTCGTCGGACTCGGCCACATCGCGCAGACCGCGGTGCTTCCCGCGTTCGACAACGCGCGCAACGCCCGCCTCGCGGCGCTGGTGAGCGACGACGTGGCGAAGCGCGAGAAGCTCTCTCGAAAGTACGGCGTTCCCGCCTATTCGTACGACGAGTACGAGGAATGCCTGCAGCGCGAAGACGTCGACGCCGTCTACATCGCGCTCCCGAACACCATGCACGCCGCGTACACCATCCGTGCCGCCCAGCTCGGGGCGCACATCCTCTGCGAGAAGCCGATGGCGACGAGCGAGGCGGATTGCCGCCGCATGATCGCCGCCTGCGACGATGCCGGCGTCAAGCTGATGATCGCCTACCGCCTCCATCTCGAGCCCGCCAACCTGGAGGCGATCCGGGTGGTGAAATCGGGCAAGATCGGCCAGCCGCGCTTCTTCAGCTCGGACTTTTCCTACCAGGTGAACCCCGGCAACATCCGCACGCAGCGCGAGACCGGCGGCGGGCCCATCTGGGACATCGGCATCTACTGCCTGAACGCCGCGCGCTACCTCTTTCGCAAGGAGCCGGTCGAAGTCTCTGCCTTCGCCACCCGCAACGACGACGCGCGTTTCGAGGGCGTTCCGGCGGGCATGAGCTGCCTGTTGCGCTTCGACGACGATCAGCTCGGCACCTTCAACTGCAGCTTCGCGGCCAGCGCGACGGCGACCTATCGCCTGGTGGGGACCAAAGGAGATCTCTGCCTCGATCAGGCCTACGAGTACGAGGAAGCGCGCGAGATGACGCTCACCATCGGCGACAAGTCGCGCACGCGCCGGTTCCGCAAGACGGATCACTTCGGCCCCGAGCTGGTCTATTTCGCGAATTGCATCCAGCGCGACCTGCAGCCGGAGCCGGACGGCGAGGAGGGCCTCGCGGACGTCCGCGCCATCGAGGCCCTGCTCCGCTCCGCCGACGAGGGGCGCGCGGTGAAGCTATCGCCGTTCAAGCGCCGGGCGCGACCAGAGCCGCGCATGGTCATCCGCCGGCCGCCGGTACGGGAGCCGGGACCCGTCGGCGCGGGCGCGCCGGTCGCGGAATAGCAGGCGTCAAGGCAAGTCGGGCGCCTTCGGGAAGGTGACCTGGCCGGTGAGCGATTCGAGGTAGGCGAGGAGAGCGCGCCTGTCGCGGGGCGAGATCTTCGCCCGCTTCAGCTTCTCGTCGAGATTCGGGTTCTTCACCCCGCCCGCGAGCATCCGATCGACCGCGTCGGAGAGCGCCTTGGCGCTTCCGTCGTGGAAGTAGGGGGCGGTCTTCGCCACGTCGCGGAGCGAGGGGGTGAGGAACTTGCCGTCGTCGGCCTTGTCCTTGGTGGCGTCCATCCGGCCGTGGTCGCGCTGGTCCTCGGGCCTGTCGAAGCCGATCCCCGCGTTGTGGAACTGCGAGTCGGTGTAGAGCGGCGGCACGTGGCAGAGCGTGCAGCGGGCGTTCTGGAAGACCTGCGAGCCGCGCCGCGCTTCCCGCGAGACCGCCTTCTGGTCGCCTTGCTCGTACTTGTCCCACCCCGCGTTGCCGCTCTTCAGCGCCCGCAGGAATGCCGCCAGCGCCAGAGGAACGTTCTTCGCGGTCGCGTCCGACTGGAAGGCGCGCTGGAATTCGGCGCGGTACGGGGTGATGGCGTTGAGCTTCGCCACCACCTCGTCGGGCTTCTCCACGCCTAGCTGTCCCTTCCAGGCAGCCGCGGTCACCGCCTCCATCGTCGGCGTGCGGCCATCCCAGTAGAAGCCATTCTGGTGATAGGCGACGTTGGCCATCGCCGGGGCGTTCCGCTTGTTCATGGCGCCGCCGACCTTCGGGTCCACGGCGTTCCCGCTCGTGTACGCCTGGTCCGGATGGTGGCAGCTCTCGCAGGACATCGAGCCGTCGCGCGAGAGCCGCTTGTCGTAGAAGAGCTTGTACCCGAGCGCGACCTTCTCGGGCGTCGTCGGGTTGTCGTTCGACTCCTCCACCGCGGGAAGGAACGGCGGCGTCTCCGGAATGGGCGGCGCGGCCGGAAGCTTCTGCAGCGCCTCGGTCACGTCGGCGGCCGCGGTGCCCGCGGTGTTCGTCGCCTGCGCACCCGCGTCGGCCATCCTGTCGCGCAGGTTCGCTCCGCCGTCCGCGGCCATGCCGGCATCCGCCTTGGCGCCGAGGACGTCGGAACCTGCGTCCGCGAGCCCCAGACCGGACCCACCCGGCTCGTTCGCCGGCCGTGCTCCCGCATCGGGCATCGGCTCTACTGCCTGGCGGGTCGAGTCGGGAACGGGCTTCGGCGGAGCGGATCCGCAGGCGATCGCGAGCGCGACGACGCAGACTGAAATGCGCATGGTTCCCTCCGGGAGCGTTTCCGAGCGCGACCGTAGGAGCGGGTCCTCTTGGTGTCAACGAAAGGGCTCCCTCACAGCCATTCGACACGGACGATGGTCAGCTCCATCTCGCCTTTCGGTCTGCGCACCCGCACGCTCTCGCCCTCGCGCTTCCCGAGCAGCGCCCGCCCGAGCGGCGCCTCGTAGCTGATCCGGTTCTTGCCCAGCGATTCGTCCAGCTCCTCGCCGCCGACGATCTGGTACGTCGTCTCCTCGCCGTCGTCGTCCTCGACGGTCACGGTGGCGCCGAAGAAGACCCGGTCGGTCTTTGGCCGCGTTCGCGGATCGATCACCTCGAAGCTCTCCAGCATCTTCTGCAGGCGATGGATGCGAGCGTCGATCTCCCGCAGCTTCTTCTTGCCGAGCTTGTACTCGTAGTTCTCGCTGCGATCACCGTGGGCGGCGGCCACCGTCACCTCGTGCGTCACCCGGGGACGCTCGTCGTGCAGGAGGCGGTGGAACTCCTCCCGCAGCCGCTCGAACCCGCGCGTGGTGATGTACCGTTTGGTCGGCGCCGTTCCGGCCATCCGGCTCCTGTTGCCCGAGCCGCGGGCCGGTGGCAACCTCCGTGCAAATGTCGACGGCCATCACCCAGGGCATCCGCGTCACCGTAAAGAGCCGCTTCCTGCCCGAGCAGTCCAAGGCCGGGCGGTTCGCGTTCGCCTACACCGTCCGCATCGAGAATCTCGGAACGGTCACCGCCCCTTTCCGCTCACGCAACCCGGCTCGTTGAATTGATCTATCTTGGGCCCGTGGCGCTGGAATCCGAGTTGACGGCATTGACCAACTCGCTGCGCAAGCTCCATCTCGCGCTCATCGAGCACACCCGCATCGCCTACGAGCGCGTGCACGGTTCGGTGGCGGGACCGGGCGAATTGCTCCAGCTCCTCACCCGCGATCCCGAGTTCGCCTGGCTGCACCCGCTCAGCGAGTTGATGGCCTGGGTCGACGAGCTGCTCGATCCGAGACGCGATCCCCGTCCCCAACCCGAGGAAGCCGCGGCGGTGCGCAACGAGCTGTCGCGGATGCTCGGCATCACCCACGACCCGACCCATCCCTTCGCTGCGCGGTACCTGCCGGTCTTGCAAGACAGTCCGCACGCCGTGATGGGGCATGCCGCGGTACGCGAGGCGCTCCGGTCGCTCACCGCCGCGCTGGGAAGCATCTGATCCATTGAGTATCTTTCACCCGTCCCGGGACGGGTGGTTGCAGCGGCATCGGTGGCCAATACGCCGCGCCCAAGTGTCTAACTGCAGACACGAATTCCACTGGCGTCGGCTCGCCGGAGACCGCCTGCATGCCTAGCGTACAGGCGGTTTTCCATCACCGGAGGGGGTCCATGGGGAAGCGTCGAGTCGTCCTGCTGGAGCTGAACGAGCTGTCGCCAACGCTCGTAGACAAATTCATCCAGGAGGGCCGGCTTCCGTCGTTCCAGCAATTCCGCTCGGAATCGCACGTCCACGTTTCCGAATCCGCCGAAGTAGCGCCGTTCCTCGATCCGTGGGTCCAGTGGATCACCGTCCACTCCGGGCAAGACTACGCCGATCACCAGATCCTCAACCTCGGCGACGGGCACAATCTCCGCGTTCCGAACCTCTGGGACTACGTTTCCGACGACGGCGGCACGGTCTGGGTCTGCGGCAGCATGAACATCTCGTACCGCAAGCCGCTGCGCGGCGCGGTGCTCCCCGACCCATGGGCCTTCGGTGTCGAGCCGCACCCCGAATCGCTCCGGCCCTACTTCGATTTCGTGCGCCAGCAAGTTCTCGATCACACCAACCCGGACGCCCGCTTCCGCACTGAGGACTACCTCACCTTCGTGAACTTCATGGTCCGCAGCGGGCTGAGCTTCAAGACCTGCGCGGCCATCGCCCAGCAGCTCGCGCAGGAGAAGATTTCCAAGGTGGACGTGCGCTGGAAGCGCGCCACGCTCCTCGACGCCCTGCAGATGGACGTGTTCCGCAGCCTCTACCAGGACATGTCGCCGGCGTTCGCGACCTTCTTCTCCAACAGCACGGCGCACTACCAGCACATGTACTGGCGGAACCTCGACCCGTCGCCCTTCAAGGTGAAGCCGACGCCGGCCGAGCAGGACGCCTATGCCGACGCCATCCGCTACGGCTACGAGAACCACGACAAGCTCATCCGCGACGTGGTCGAGCTGGCGGGCAAGGACGCGGTCATCATCCTCTGCACCGCGCTCAGCCAGCAGCCCTGCACGCGGTTCGACGACGACGGCGGCAAGAACCTCTACCGCCCGCGCAACTTCGACGCCTTCG
>VBKL01000068.1 GCA_005879805.1 Deltaproteobacteria bacterium
ACAGGTTCCAGATGGCCTCGAAGTACTTCTCCTTGACGGTCTGGTACTGCAGGTAGTAGGCGTGCTCCCAGGCGTCGAGCACGAGGATCGGGACGCTTCCTTGCGTGATCTCGTTCTGATGATCGTGGATCTGCGAGGTGCCGAGCCGCTGGATCACCGGATCCCAGACCAGCGTCGCCCAGCCCGAGCCCATCACGGTGTTCGCGGTCTCGACGAGCTGCTTCTTGAAGCTATCGAAGTTCCCGAAGTCGCGATTGATGAGCTGCGCGAGCTCACCCGCAGGCTGCCCGCCCGCGCCCGGCGCGAGGTTCCGCCAGAAGATGCTGTGCAGGACGTGGCCGCTCACGTTGAAGGCGAGCTTCTCCTCGAGCGCCCCGATTCCGGCGAAATCCGACTTCTTACGGGCGTTGAGGAGCTTCTCGATGATCTCGTTGGCTGTGTCCACGTACTTGCGATGATGCTTGTCGTGGTGCAGCTCCATGATGCGGCCGGAGATGTGCGGCTCGAGGGCGCCGTAGTCGTAGGGCAGATCGGGCAGGACGTAGCGGGACACGTCAGGCTCCTTTTCGCGGTCTGCCCGCCAAGTTCAGCATCGCGCGCGCCGCTCGCATCTAAGCGATCGTGCAAGCGGGCGAGCGCGCGAGCGGCCGCGTGAATGGACCTCGTGGTGCTCATCGGCCTTCCAGCCTCGGGGAAGAGCTCCTTCCACCGCGCCCGCTATGCGGGGACGCATGTGCACGTCAGCAAGGACCTGCTCGGGCGAGCGCAGCGCAAGAACGAGAAGCAGATGCGACTGGTGGAGGATGCCCTGCGCTCGGGCCGCTCGGTAGTGGTGGACAACACCAACCCCCGCCGGGCGGATCGCGCTCCGCTCATCGAGGTCGCCCGCCGGCTCGGCGCGACCTCGACGGGCATCCTGGTCACGGCGTCGATCGCCGACTGCCTGCGCCGGAACGCGGCGCGCGACGGCAAAGCCCGCGTCCCCGCCGTCGCCATCTACGTCGCCGCGCGCAAGCTCGAGGCCCCGAGCCGCGAAGAGGGCTTCGACGAGGTGTACGAGGCGCGCCTCGAAGACGACGGCTCCTGGTCGGTGATCCCGATCCCTTCGTCTCAGACGTAGCGGTCGAGCCAGGAATCGAGCGCCTGTTTCGGCATCGCGCCCGCCAGCTGGTCGACGTGGATCGGACCCCGCACGAGCAGGAGCGTGGGAATCGATTGCACACCGAAGCGCGCGGCGAGCGCCTGGTTCTCGTCCACGTTCACCTTCGCGATCTTGAGCTTCCCGGCCCGCTCCGAGGCGATCTGCTCCAGCACCGGGGCGACGTCGCGGCACGGTCGGCACCACTGGGCCCAGAAGTCGATCAGCACGGGGAGCGGAAACTCGTCTACTTCCCGGGACCAGGTCTGCGTGGTGACGGGAACTGGCGCGCGGGGAAAGACCTTCTCGTGGCAGCGGCCGCACTTGGGATCGTCGCGCAGTCGGGCGCGGGGAATCCGATTGGGGGCGCCACAGGAGGCACAGGCTTGGGTGATGACGTCGCCTTCTTCCATGGCCGATTCGGGCCTCATCGAGCGCCCGCTGTCAACGTTGGTGCTCCGCCCTTCGGGCTCCGCCCGTCGCCGGCAAAGCCGGCTCCTCCGGCGCAGTCTGCTACCGTGCCGCGCGGAGGTGGTCCGATGGTCGGAGCTCTCGTCTGCCTTCTCGCCGCCGCGTCGCCTGTCGAAACGGAAGCTCGCGAAATCCTCGAGCTGCTCGTCGCGGTCGATACCAGCCACGGGAACGAGACGAAGGCCCTCGAGCCGCTGCTGCAGCGGTTCCGCGCCGCGGGCGTTCCCGCCGAAATCGTCGAATCCGCTCCGGGACGAGGCAACCTCATCGCGCGCGTGCGCGGCAGCGGCAAGAAGCGCCCGCTCCTGCTCCTCGCCCACGTCGACGTCGTGCCGGTCGAAGGGCAGCCGTGGACCGTCCCTCCCTTCACGCCCACGGAGAAAGACGGGTTCCTATACGCGCGCGGCGTGAGCGACGACAAGGCGATGGCCGCCGCCTTCGTCGCCATCGCGCTCGAGCAGGCGCGATCGCAGAAGCCGCTCTCGCGCGATCTCATCGTCGCCCTCACCGCCGGCGAGGAGACGGGCGGGGCCGCCGGCGTGCGCTGGCTCGTGCAGAACCGCAAGGATCTTCTCGACGCGGAGCTGGCGCTCAACGAAGGCGGAGCGGTCTACACGACCCCCGATTCCTCGCGCATCGAATCGGTCAGCCTGGGCGTCGCGGAGAAGACCTTCCAGAGCTTCCGCCTCGTGGTCCGCGGCAAGGGAGGTCATTCGTCGGTCCCGCCCACCGAGGGCGATCCCGTCGCCATCCTCGCCCGCGCGTTGCTCCGCGTGGCCGAGCATCGCTTTCCCGTCAAGGTGCTGCCCGCGACGCGCGAGCAGCTCGCCCTTCTCGCCCGCACCGAGAAGCCGCCGCTCTCGGAGGCCTTGCGCCGGACTGCCGAGAAGGGAACCATCGCGGCGGACGACGAACGCGTCCTCTCCAAGGATCGGATCGCCAACGCGCTCGTCCGGACCACCTGCGTGACGACGATGCTGGCCGGGTCGCCGCAGGACAACGTGCTCCCGACTACCGCCGAGGCGACGGTGAACTGCCGCATCCTGCCCGACGAGACACGCGAAGGGACGATGTCGGCCCTGAAAAAGGCGATCGGAGACGGAGCCGTCGAGATCCGCGTCCTCGAAGAGGTGGGGGTGGCGCCTTCGTCGCCCATCGGCGGCCAGGTTACCGAGGCGGTACGCGGCGCGACGCGGGCGTTGTGGGGAGACGTCCCCGTGGTCCATTCCATGGGCACGGGCGCCACCGATTCCCGGCACCTGCGCGCCGTCGGGATCGCATCCTTCGGCCTGGGCGGAGCTCCGGGGTCGCTCGAGGACGCCAGGCAGGGACGCGCCGCCCACGGCGCCGACGAGCGGCGTCCGGTGCGCTGGCTACCGGACGGAGTGCGCTTCCTGCGCGAAGTCGTCGTGCGTCTCGCCCGCGAAGACGTGCAGTGACGCGTCAGCGCCGGCTGCGGGAGGCCCTGCGGCTCTGCGGCTGCGCCTGCGATCCCCCGCCGATGAGCTCGATGCGGATCATCGGATCGGACGGCTCGGCGAGGGGAATGTCGGCGCGCAGGAACGCGGGCGGCGAGGGCTTGTAGAACCAGAGGTACTGGTCGGGGGCCTTGATGAAGAGCTTGGCGATGAAGGCCAGCGGAATCTCCGGATGGATGACGAAACGCTCCGCGCCGAGCGCCCTTCCTCCCATGGTGAGGGGCCCTTCCTGATCGCGGCGGATGGAGACCTTCACCGTCCGCGGCTTCGGAGTGAAGGCGACGGCAGTGAGCTCGATCTCTCCACCCTTGTCCAGATCGGCGACCAGGTTCTTGACGGCGTACATGAAGCCGACGCCGGCGAAGGCGCGCCCGAGCTGCTTCGCGTCGTCGAGAGTGTCCTCTCGCACCTCTTCGCCGCGTTTGTGGACCACGGCGTGACCGGTGGTGAAATCGATCGAGTAGCTGCGCTCCACCTCGGTTCCCTTCCGCTCCTCCCAGCTCCAGCGCAATTGCGCGAGCTCGGGATGCTGGGAGAGGACGGTCTGCTCCTCGACCACCCGCCCGTCCTTGAAGACATAGGTGCCGGTGACGTGCAGGTTGCCGTCCTCGATCCACTGCGTGAGCGTGCCGTCCGCGATCTGCTGGCCGGAGGCGTCGCGCACGACGGGGAATCCCCGGAGCGTGCCCTCAGGCCACCGCAAGGGGACCCCCCAGGCGGGAAGCGCAGCGCACATCAGGGCCGAGGCAAGCATTGCTAGCCGCATGAGTGCAGGCTATTCACCGCGCTCAAGCTGCGCCCAGGCGGCCCGAATATCAGGTGTCCATGGATCCCCTCCGCATTCCCAAGCGGCGCACCGAGATAGAAGTGACGTTCGCGGACGGGAGCGTTCGCAAGGTCGCAGTCTTTCTTGCCGAGCAGGCGAGCCGCCACGGCGGCGAGGAGCGCGTCCGGGACCTCCTCGAATCGTCGGCGTACTTCGTGCCGGGCATCGATCGCGAGGGGGACGGCGTCGCCTTCCTTGCAAAGGATTCGATCGCGGTCGTCCGCACCGACGAGCCACCCTGGGAACGCGACGAGGTCAACCTTCCGTTGGAGCACGAGGTCGACGTCCGGCTTCGCGGCGGCAAAGTGCTGCGCGGGCTCCTCAGTTACGTGCTGCCGCCCGACTCGAGCCGGCCCATCGACTATCTCAACGGCTCTTCCCGTTTCTTCACTCTCATCGAGGAAGGTCGCGTGGCGCTCGTCCACAAGACCCACGTCCTCGAGGTGGTATTGCGCTGACATGGCACGGCTAGACGCGTACATCGACCTGCTCTTCCGCGAGCAAGCTTCCTTCCTCCTCCTCGAGACCGGCACCGGAGCGAATCTCCACGGCAACAACGGTGCCCGTCCCGTCCTCCGCCAACCGCTCACGACCCAGCAAATCATCGGCGCGGTCGGCGAACTGGTTCCGGGCGAGATGAAGGAGGCCTTCCCCGGATCCGCGGTCGAGTTCCGCTACCAGTCCCCGGCGGGCGAGGTGCAGGTCCGCTTCGAGTCCAAGGGCGACAAGGCGACGGCTCGCATCGTGCCGGCACAGAAAGGGGCGCAGCCCACGCCGCCGAAGTCGGCGCCGCCACCGGCTGCTGCTCCCGCGCCCGAGGCGACCCAGCCCGCCACCAGGGTGTCCAAGCCGGAGCCGGGCGAAAGGGTGGTGGTAGTTCGTCCTGCCGCGGAAGACGCCTCGCAGGCGATGCGCGATCTCCTCGACACGATGATCCAGGAGCGCGCCAGCGACCTCCACCTCTCCAGCGACATGGACCCTTGCTTGCGCCTCGACGGCGACATCGTTCCGCTGCGCGGGTACGGCGTCCTGAGCCCGACCCGCCTGGAAGCGATGCTGTGGTCGATCGCGCCCGCCAAGAACCGCGAGGAGTACGCACGCATCCACGACACCGACTTCGCCTTCGAGACGCCGGCGGCACGCTTCCGCGTCAACGTTTTCGCCGACCGCAAGGGCATCGGCTCGGTGATGCGGCAGATCCCCAACAAGATCATGACGGCCGAGGAGATGAAGCTCTCCTCGCACGTCCTCGATCTCTGCGGCCTGAGCAAGGGCCTCGTCCTCGTCACCGGACCGACGGGCTCCGGCAAGTCGACGACGCTAGCCGCGATGATCGACTACATCAATCGCAACCGCTCGGACCACCTCATCACCATCGAGGATCCGATCGAGTTCGTGCACCCGAACAAGAAGTGCCTGGTGAACCAGCGCGAGGTCGGCACCCACACGGGGAGCTTCAAGCACGCGCTGCGCGCCGCGCTCCGCGAGGACCCGGACATCGTGCTCGTCGGCGAGATGCGAGACCTGGAGACCATCGCCATCGCGCTGGAGACGGCCGAGACGGGCCACCTCGTCTTCGGGACCTTGCACACCAACACCGCGCCCTCGACGGTCGACCGCATCATCGACCAGTTCCCCGCCGACCGGCAGTCCCAGGTGCGCACCATGCTGAGCGAGTCGCTCAAGGGCGTCATCACCCAGGTGCTGTGCAAGAAGATCGGCGGAGGGCGCGTCCCCTCTCAGGAGATCCTGCTCGTCAACGGCGCCGTCGCGAATCTCATCCGCGAGGCGAAGACCTTCCAGATCAGCCAGCTCGAGCCGCTTCTCGTCGCTCACCGCCGCGCCGTCGCCTTCGCCGAGCCGCTTGCCGTTCAGCTCGATCTCGCCCCGCGCCACGTGCACCCAGGCATGACGCCCGGGGCCCGGTTCGTAGGTGGCGCGCTCGCTCTTGTCGAGGAGCGCGAGGTAGAGCGCCGCGTCCTGGTGGATGGTGACCGACCCGTCCCTGCCGTCCCGGGAGGCGACGAGGCGCAGCTTTCCCCGCCGCTCGGAGACGGGGAACGCCTTCTGCTCGTAGGAGGGCTTGATGCCCGCCTTCTCGGGGATGATCCAGATCTGGAGGAAGTGGACGGGCTTGTCGCGCGAGGGGTTCTCCTCGCTGTGCAGGACGCCGGAGCCCGCGCTCATGCGCTGCACCTCGCCGGGCCGGATGACGGACCCGGTGCCCATGCTGTCCTTGTGGGAGAGCTCACCGTCGAGCACGTAGGAGATGATCTCCATGTCGCGGTGGCCGTGGGTGCCGAAGCCCTTCCCGGGCGCGACGCGGTCGTCGTTGATCACGCGTAGCGCATGGAAACCCGCGCGGTCCGGGTCGTAATGGTCGCCGAAAGAAAAGGTGTGACGGCTGTTCAGCCAGCCGATGTCGGTGTGGAACCGCTCGCCTGCGGGCAGGACCTCGATCATCGCTTACCTCCGGGGGTCGGAAGCCGGACGGGCTGCGAGGATTCGCCCATGGCCGCGAGCGGCCATTGCGATTACGCTATCGGTGCCATGGTCAAAATCACTTACTGCAACTCCTGAGGGTACAAGCCCCGGGCCGCCCGTGCGGCGGCCGCTCTGGAGAAGGAGCTCGGCGTGAAGACCGAGCTCGCCGTCGGGTCGCCCGGCTCGTTCCAGGTATGGGTGGACGGCAAGGTGGTGGTCGAGAAGCACCTGATGGGCTTCCCTACCGAGGAAGAGATCGTCGACGCGGTAGGCGCCGCGATGGGGCGCCGTACCGGCTAGGCCGGTTCCGGCTGGCTGTCTTCCGCCTTGGCAGCGTTCTCGCGCTCGGCGATCCGGCGGCGCACGTCGTCCATGTCGAGCGCCTTCACCTTGGAGATGAGCTCCTGGAGCGCCTCCTCGGGAAGCGCACCGGCTTCGGCGTAGAGCAGCACCCGATCGCGGAAGATCATCAATGTCGGGATGGAACGGATGCCGAAGGCCCCGGCAAGCTCCTGCTCGGCCTCGGTATCCACCTTGGCGAACACGGCGTCCGCATGCTTCCCGGACACTCGCTCGAAGACCGGACCGAAGGCGCGGCAGGGCCCGCACCAGGCAGCCCACCAGTCGACCAGCACGATGCCGTTCTTCTCCACGGTCTCCTGGAACGCGTCCTTGGTCAGATTCACCGTTGCCATCGACTCTCCTTGGGCTGCATGGGACGCTCGCCAGCCTGACGGGATTCGCGAACGGTCATCACGCGAAAGGTCCGAAGCAAGTCATTCGGGCTCCGGTGCGCCGCCCGTCCGGGCCACGTCCTCCGTACGGATCTTCCCGGGGTCCATGCCCCGGGCGCGCTTGGTCATGGTGGCGAAGAGCTCATCGAACGGAGGCGCCTTCCCCTTCATGAAACGGAGGGGGTTCACCCGCGCCACGACGAAGGCCTTGAGGTACGGCGAGGTGAGGCCGCGGGCGCGCAGCTTCTCAACCGCTTCGCTCACCGCTTCGTCGAATTCGAGGATGACTGCGGCCCGCCTCTCGCGCTCCGCCACCGCCTCGGAGAGATCGCCGTCGATCCACCCGTCGACCTTGCGTAGCGCCGGCGCGTAGGCGCCTCCCGAAAGACGGCCTCGCTGGTCGTAAGCGAAGCCCAGCGTGACGAGCGCCGGCTCCTCCAGCTCCAGGGTGAGGTCCGTTTCCGTGCGCTTCGACCCGCCCTGGGCCAGGTCGCGCACCATCCGCATCACCTCCAGGGCTTTCTCCCGGAGGTTGTGCGCCTTCTCGATGTTGAGGGCGAGGATCTGGTACGCGACTTCCTTCTCGGGAACGACGAGCGCGAGGATCGATTTCGCCCCCAGCTCCTTCACGGCGGTGAGCCGGTGTCCCCCGTTGGGCGTGTGGTAGCGGCCGTCCTCCCGGACGGCGATGATCGGGTCCAGGTAGCGCCGCGTCTTGTCCATCGCCCGGGTGAGCTTGAGGACGTGGGCGTCCGACACGTCCCGCTGGAACGGCGTGGGCTCGACCTTGTCGACGGGAAGCGCGGCGAAGAGCAGCGGATGCCCGCCCAGCGGTTCACGATAGGCGGCGAGGACCGCCCCGCCGTCGGCCTCGATCTGCGCCGAAAGCTCCTTCACCTCGGCGGGCGCATCGTCCCCGAGGCGCAGCTGCGCCGGCGCGAAGGAGGTGGGCTCGAGCTTCACGCCTTTGCGCTTGCGCGGTTTCCCCGATTTGGTGACCGGCCTCTTGCGGCGCTCTGCCATCACGTTTGCCTACATGAGCGCACAGCACTTGCCCAGGGCCCTTCGCGCATGGCTTCATCTTCCCGATGCGAAGCGCAGCCTTGTCTCTTTTCGCCCTGCTGTTCTGCGGATGCCTGGTGGCCCACGAGGAGCCCGCCGTGCGCGGGATGCCGCGCGACGACCGGAGCGCCCCTGTCTCCGCCGTCTGGGTCGGGCATGCGACGGTCCTCATTCGCATCGGTAACCGCACGGTGCTCACCGATCCCAACCTCGCGGGCGCGATCCTCGTCGTCCCGCGCGAGACGCCCGCCTCGCTCGAGCCGCGCGAGCTGCCTCCGATCGACGTCGCCATCCTGAGCCACATGCACCTCGATCACTTCGACGCACCGACGCTGCGGCGGCTCGGACCGCGGCCGCTGGTCGTCTATCCCAAGGGCGGCGAGGCCTACGACGACGAGATCCTCCAGCCCCGCAAGCGGTCCCTCTCGCCCTGGGAGTCGGTTGAAACGGCAGGATTGCGCATCACCGCGGTCCCCGCACGGCACCAGGGCGGCCGCTACGGCGTGGACGCGCTCTGGAACCACGCCTGCACCGGTTACGTGATCGAGGGTTTCGGGCACCGCATCTTCTTCGCCGGCGATACCGGCTACGATGCGCGCCTCTTCCACGAGATCGCGGACCGGTTCCCCGGGATCGAGATCGCCTTCATTCCCATCGCGCCGGGCAAGAAGGAAGGCGGCGTGGATCGCTGGGGGCACGCGAACCCCCGCCAGGCCCTCGACATCTTCACCGACGTCGGCGCGCGCTACATGGTGCCGATCCATTTCGAGGCGTACTACAGCCGGGGCACCGACCACGGAGGTCCACGCCGCGAGCTGGAAACGGCGGTCCACTCGCGCCGTCTCGAGGACCGGGTGTTCGCCCTCCACACCGGCGAGCGGATCGTGCTCGCCTCGGCGGGCCCGGTGGTGATGCACTAGCCTTCGATGGCGTCGCGCAGCCGGCGGAGCCTGCGCTTCAGATCGAAGTGGTTCCGCAGCTTGAAGATCGGCGTCCCGAGAACGAAGGGAAAGGGCAGGCCGACCTGGTAGCGCAGCCGGACCCGGGTGCGCCTCCCGAGAGGCGCGAATCGCCAGCGGGTCAGGTACAGGTCGTGCCCGGGTCGGGAGTCGAGACCGGCGAGCACGAGCTCGTTCGGCCGATCGAACACCGTCACTTCCACGGTCCGCCCCACGGGCCGCTTTCCGCGGCGCGGTAGCGGTTCCCGGCGGACCTCGACCGCCCGCGCCCCGAGGCCCATCACGCCGTCGCCGAGAGGGGTGACCTCGACCAGGTCGCGATCCCAGCGGCGCACGTTCTCGAAATAGCGGTCGGCGACGAACTCGAAGACTTCCTCGGGGGAGCGCGCCACATCGATGCGGACCTCGACGACGGCCATGTCGGCAAAGCATCGCATGAAAGACGCAGGAGCCGCTGTCCTCCGGCCGTGCCAAGATGGGACCGATGATCTCGTTTGCCGATTACGAGCGCCACGATGCGCTCGGGCTCGCGAGCCTGGTGTCATCCGGAGAGGTCCACCCGCGCGAGCTGATCGAGACCGCCATCGCCCGCGTCGAGGAAGTGAACCCCAGGCTGAACGCCGTCGTGCACAAGCTCTACGATCGGGCGCGGGCGGAAGCGGCTCGCGAGCTGCCGGGAGGGCCATTCCGCGGCGTCCCGTTCCTGCTCAAGGATCTGCTCGCGCTCCTGGAAGGGACCTGCACCACCAATGCCTGCAAGATGTACGTCGGTCAGATCGCGCCGCGCGACAGCGAGATCGTCCGCCGGCAGCGCGCGGCCGGGCTGGTCATCTTCGGCAAGACGAATACGCCCGAGCTGGGCATCCTCCCCGTCACCGAGCCGGCCCTCCACGGCGCCACGCGAAATCCCTGGAGCCTCGCGCATACCCCCGGCGGATCGAGCGGTGGATCGGCGGCGGCAGTCGCCGCGTCCGTGGTGCCGATGGCCCACGGCGGCGACGGAGGCGGATCGATCCGGATCCCCGCGGCGTGCTGCGGCCTGTTCGGGCTCAAGCCGACGCGGGGCCGGAATCCGCTCGGTCCGTTCATCGGCGAAGGGTGGCACGGAATGGTCGTCGAGCACGCCGTCACGCGAAGCGTGCGGGACAGCGCGGCGCTTCTCGACGCGACGCAAGGGCCGGACCTCGGCGCGCCCTACGTCGCACCGCCTCCGGAGCGGCCCTACCTCGAGGAAGCGAAACGCGAGCCGGCAACGCTGCGCATCGCCTTCACTGCCGATTCGCTCCTGGGAAGCTCCGTGCATTCCGATTGCGCGGCGGCCGCGCAGGATGCGGCCAAGGTTTGCGAGAGGCTCGGCCACGTGGTCGAGGAGGCTAGGCCGCCGGTCGATCGCCATCTCGTGAGTCGCGCCTGGTTGACGCTCGTCAGCGCCGAAACGGCGGCCGAGATCGATCTCGTCTCGCGGAGTTCCCCGAAAAAGCCGCGGGCGAGCGATTTCGAGCCGGGCACCTGGATGCTCGCGCAAGCGGGCCGCGTTTTCCGCGCCGACGAGCTGGCGGTGGCGGTCCACGACCTGCGGATGACGGGCCGCGCGGTGGCCCGTTTCTTCGAGAAATTCGACCTCCTCCTCACTCCGACGCTGGCTGCGCCGCCGCCGCAGATCGGCGCCCTCCTGCCGAAGCCCTCCGAGCTCGCGGTCCTCGCCGCGCTCCGTGCGCTGCCTCACGCGGCCGCCATCCGCAAGGTGCTCGACACCCTCGCCGACCGCGCTTTCGAGTTCGCCGCTTTCACCCCCCTGGCCAATGCCACCGGGCAACCAGCCATGTCCGTCCCGCTCTACTGGAACGAGGGAGGGCTGCCGATCGGCGTACATTTCATGGCCCGGTATGGGGACGAAGCGACGTTGTTCCGGCTCGCGGCGCAGCTGGAGGGGGAGAGGCCTTGGGGGAGGAGGAGGCCGGCGATGGGGGCAATGGCGACTTGAAGCCTCCGCTGTCGTCGAGGTGATCGTCGACGTTTCTCATCTACTCGCCGCCGTCCGCTTCCGCCCGAAAAACTCCGCCGCGCTCCGCGACTGCGCATCCCGGAACGCGATGCACTGCCGCACTTCGTCGAGCGCCTGGGCAAGCTGCCGCGGCCCGCCCGGCATCTTGGCCGCGCGCGGGCCGAGGAAATCGCTCGCCTCTTCCAGATGCTGCTCGTCGCAGAACTCGCCGACCAGCCCGAGCAGCCGTTGCGCATGCGATTCGGGAATCTCGGGCAGCAGCCGATCCAGCTCGGCGCGGAGGGCGCCCCACGCCGCCTCGCGAGACTCGGAATGCTTGCGCACCTCCTCGAAGACGAATTCGCGCTCGTTCTTGCGTAGCCGCGGGTCGAGGGGCAGCTGAAGGCTCCGCTTGCGCAGCTCCGGATCGTCCGTCGCCGACAGCGCCGCGAGGATGCGCCTGCGCGTCACTGCATCGGGCGTCTTGTCGAGCCTTGCCTGCAGCGAATCGTAGATCTTCGCCCCGCCCTGCCGGACCGCGGCGGAAAGCGCGAAGGTCGCGAGCCCGGGATCCACCACTCCCGCATGGAAGGCCCCGTCCGCCACGCCCGCGTAGGCGCGTCCCAGCCGCGCACCCTCCTCGAGAAGGTCCCTGTCGTGAGCATCGAACGCGAGGAACGTGAAGAGCTTCGCCCGGAAGGTCCGCTGCGCCGGCGGCTCGCCCTTCGCCGGATGCCAGCCGAGCCTGCGCGCGACGGGGCGGTAGAGATCGCGGGCGGCCTGCTCGACCTCGGCGCGATCCTGCGCTCCCACGAGATGCTCGCGCGCGTTCTCCAACAGAGCGATGGGCGCTGCCGCGAGGTGCGGGTCGGGATCGGCGGCCATCGGCGCCAGCGCGGCCATCCCGTCCGCGAAGGAGATCGCGCCGCTGCGCATCGCCGCCCGTACGTTGTCGGCGAGCGAGACGCGCTCGCGGACGGTCAGCTTCGGGTACGCCGTTCCGGTGAGCTTGCGCAGGTCGCTGCCGGAAAGCGTCCAGCGGTAGTACCCGGCGGCGTCCGCGTTCGGGACCACCCACTCCGGACATCCCTCGAGCTTCAGCTCGCCGGTGGCATCACCCAGCATGGTGCACGACTCGCGCTCCGATCCGTTCGCGCCATAGCGAGCGCAGACCGGAATCTGCCACACGCCATCGGCGGCAGAACCCGATCCGAGCGGCCGGTAGCGGGTCTGCGCGAGCAACAGCTTTCCCGTGCCGCCTTCGCAAACGGTCCGCGCCGAGACGAGCGGAACGCCGGGCTGATCGAGGAAGGAATGGAAGGCCGTCTTCACGTCACGCCCCGCCGCCTTGGAGAGCGAATCGAGGAGGTCGTCGGTATCGCCCGCGCCGTAGGAATGGGCGACGAGGTAGTCGTGGATGCCCTTGCGGAAGGTGTCCTTCCCGAGGAACCGCTCGAACATCGAAAGCACGGTTCCGCCCTTCTGGTAGGTGATCCCGTCGAACTGGTTCCAGACGTTCTTGATGTCGTCGAGGGGCTGGCGGACCGCCCGAGCGCTCTTCAGCGCGTCCACGTCCATCGCCTCCTGGGCGCGCTCGAGCAGCGTCAGCGACTGCTGCATCGCCGGATTCCATTCCTCGACGGTGCGGGTGCCCATCCAGGTGGCGAACGACTCGTTGAGCCAGGCCTCCGTCCACCAGCGCAGCGTGACGAGGTCGCCGAACCATTGGTGCGCCATCTCGTGCGCCATCACGCTCGAGATGGCGGCCTTGGTCTGCTCTCCGGAGGAGCCCGGCTTGAAGAGGAGGATCTCCTCCCGGTAGAGGATCCCTCCCGCGTTCTCCATCGCTCCGTACGTGTAGTCCGGCGCGGCGATGTGATCGAGCTTCTCGAAGGGATACGCGATCCCGAAGTAGCGCTCGAGGAGCTGCAGCTCGTCGGCCCCGGTGGCGAGGGCGAACTGCAGCTCTCCGCCGCGGCCGCGCGGGGCGATGCCGCGTACAGATAGTGGACGGTCCCGGATCTGGTTGGGCGGAATGGGCGGCGGCGCCACGACGTCGAACGGTCCGACCGCCCAGATGAGCAGATAAGTGGGCAGCGGCCTGGTGGGAGCGAACTTCACCCGCTTGCGCCCCTCGCCGGCGGCGCTCTCTTCCACTGGCGAAGTATTCGCCACCGCGACGTCGGAATCGGGAACGACCAGTGAAACCTCGAACGGCGTCTTGAAATCCGGCTCGTCGAATCCGGGGAAGGCGCGCCGCGCGTCGACGGCCTCGAACTGCGTGTAGGCGTACGCGTCACCCGCTTCATGGGCGAGGTAGAGCCCGACGATCTGGCGATCGAACGCGGCGTCCCACTCGAGGTGGATGGTGGCCGGGCCGGCACCCGCGGGCCGCGCGAGCGAAAGGCGCGCGAGCCCTTCCGGATTGACCTGCTCGAAGGTGGCGGAGATTCCGGATACGGAGGCGACCGAGACGTGGAGGTTGCGGCCGTGCAACCAGATCGCCGAGCGCGGACGGGCGAGCTCGACGGAGATGTCCTCCGATCCGCGGAACCGCGTCTTCTCCGGATCGATCTCCATGGAAATCGAGTAGCGCACGGGCTTCACGTCGCGCGGGAGTTGCAAGAGAGGCGGCGCCTCGCCGGCCGCGGCATCTGCCTCTTGGGCCGGCGCGGGCGACGAAGGCTTCTGCGCTTCGGTGGCGGGCTCCGCTGCGGCCGGCGCTGGTTTCGCGAGGGGCGCGCTCGCGCAAGCGGAAAGGACCACGGCGGCGGCAGCGAACCCGACAAGGATGTTGGTCATCGCGTCGGCACTGTAGCGGTTCCGCAGCCGAAAACCGGACCGAAACGGATAGCGTCCAGCCGGAACTACGGCCGTACGGTACGCGATTGCGCGCGCGAGCCGTTCTTCGTATGGGAAGCCGTTCGTCCGATGGAGGTTCCATGAACACGGCAGTCCGAGCCGCCGCGGCGTCCGTCCTCCTGTTCGGTTGCGTCCGCAATCCCGCCACCGGGAAGTTGCAGCTCGACATCGTCTCCGAGAGCCAGGAGGTCGAGATGGGCAAGCAGGCAGCCCAGGAAGTCCAGCAGACGATGGGCACGTACAAGGATCCGAAGGTCGAAGCGTACGTGAACAACCTCGGACAGAGCCTCGCCAAGCAGACCACCCGCCCCAACCTGCCCTGGCAATTCCACGTGGTGGAGGACGCCTCGGTGAACGCCTTCGCGCTCCCGGGCGGGCCCGTCTTCGTCACCCGCGGCATCCTCGGGACCTTGAACAGCGAGGCGGAGCTCGCCGGGGTGATGGGTCACGAATGCGGCCACGTGGCGGCAAGGCACTCGGCGACACAGCTGAGCAAGGCGCAAGTCGCGCAGCTCGGGCTCGGGCTCGGATCGATCCTCTCCCCCGCGGTGGCGAGCGTCGGCCAGGTGGCAGGCGCGGGGCTGCAAGTGATGTTCCTCAAGTTCAGCCGCGACGACGAATCGCAGGCGGACAAGCTCGGCCTGGCCTACATGGCGAACGACGGTTACGACGCTCGCAGCATGCTCGAGGTCTTCAGGACATTGAACCGCGTCTCGAAGCTCGCGGGCGGCGGGAAGCTGCCGCAATGGCTGGAAACACATCCCGATCCCGAGAACCGGCTCGGCGCGGCCGAGCAACGGCTCAAGGAGATCAAGCACGACTTCACCGGCGCGAAGGTGAACCGCGAGGACTACCTCAGGACCATCGACGGCATCGTCTATGGCGAGGATCCACGGCAGGGCTTCTTCAAGGGGCAGCTCTTCCTCCATCCGGAGCTGAAGTTCCAGGTCCAGTTCCCGGAAGGCTGGAAGACGCAGAACACGCCGCAGGCGGTAGCCGCGATCAGCCCCAAGCAAGACGCGATCGTCCAGCTGCAGGCAGCCGGACAAGGCACCTCGCCGGAGCAGGCTGCGCAGAAGTTCTTCTCGCAGAAGGGAATCCAGCGAGGGCAGGCGGCGCAGACGAGCGTGCACGGCCTTCCCGCCGTGGCCGCCTACTTCGCCGCGCAGACCGATCAGGGACAGATCGGCGGGCTCGTGACGTTCCTCGGCTACAACAACACGACCTGGGCCATCCTCGGCTACACGGCTGCGGCCGCCGTCCAGCAACACGACGCGGAGTTCAAGTCGGTGACGACCAGCTTCGGTCCGCTCACCGATGCGGCCGCCGCGAACGTCCAGCCGGCGAAGATCCAGCTCGTGAAGCTAGACCAGCCGATGACGGTGGAGCAGTTCCAACAGAAGTACCCCTCCAACCTGAAGGTGGAGGAAGTGGCGCTCATCAACGGCCTCGATGCGCCTGCGAGCCCCATGCAGCCCGGGCAGACGTACAAGCGGGTGGTCGGGGGGCCGCCACACGATCAGCAGAAACAAGCGGCAAGATGATTCCCGATGTGTCGAGCGGGGGTGGAAACGTTCCTCCGCGCACCCGGCGGCGAGCCCGACAAGTGCGTGCAGGTAGCAGGTTCGCACGGCTTTACCTGCCGCACGTCAGTTCGTCCCCTCGGCGAGCACATTGAGGAAATCCGTCGGGCAAGCGACACTGCCTTCGCTCGTGACGATCGCAAGCAGACGAGAAGAATACCGCCACGGCGCGGGTTCAAGGCGGGCGTGAACTCGCCGAATTAAGCGGTGAAGGGCTTCAAAACCTCATGAGCATTCTCGTCGTCGACGATTCGAAGGTTTCCCGTCTCCTGCTGCAGCGGCTTCTCGAGCGCGGCGGATTCGGTCCCACCATCGGTGCGGCCTCTGCGGAAGAGTCGTACGCGATCCTGGGTCTGACGGGCGGCGAAGCGCGCACGGACGTCGAGCTGGTGCTCATGGACGTCGAGCTCCCTGGCGTTCGCGGTTACGACGCTTGCCGCCGGCTGCGCGGCGAGGACCGGCTGCGCGACGTTCCCGTGCTGATGGTGACGGCGAACCTGGGCCCCGAGCACGTGCAGGAGGCCTTCAACTCCGGCGCCCGCGATTACATCGGCAAGCCCGTGCAGGAAGTCGAGCTACTCGCTCGCGTGGGCGCCGCGCTCGCGCTCAAACGCGAGATGGACGCGCGCCGCGAGCGCGAGATCGAGCTCCTCGTCTTGAAGCGCCAGCTGGAAGAGGCGAACGCCGGGTTGCAGCGCCTGTCGGCGGAAGACGGGCTCACCGGGCTCGCCAACCGGCGCGCCTTCGATTTGCGGCTGCACCTCGAGTGGCAGCGGGCCTGTGACGCCGAAGCGGAAGTCTCGGTCCTGCTCCTCGACGTCGATCACTTCAAAGCCTACAACGACCGCTTCGGGCATCCGAAGGGCGACGCGCTCCTCAAGCTCATCGCCAGCGCGCTCGCGAAGTGCGTGCATCGGCCGTCGGATCTCATCGCGCGTTACGGTGGCGAGGAGTTCGTTGCGCTGTTGCCCGCGACGCCAGCGACCGGTGCCCTGCTCCTCGGGGAGAAGATGCGCCTCGCGGTCGAGCGCCTGGGCGTCTTGCGGGGCAACGACCAGCCGACCGGCCCCGTGGTGACCATCAGCATCGGCGCCGCCACCGTGCGTGCAGCCAAGGGCACGAATCCGGCGGATGTCGTCGCTTTCGCGGACGAAGCCCTCTACCGGGCCAAGGCTTCGGGACGCAACCAGGTGCAGAAGGCCGATCGCGCCCCCAGACTGCTAGCGGAGAGTGCATGAGCGACACCCGCCTCTTGCTCGCCGACGATGACGAGGGGCTGCGCCGGATCTTCGCGCGCGCCTTCCGAGCCGACGGCTTCGACGTGGAGGTCGCCGAGGACGGCGAGGCCGCGCTGCGGATGCTCGAGGAGCACCGCTACGATGCGGTGCTGACCGACATCAGCATGCCGCGCGTCTCGGGCATCGAGTTGCTCCGCGCCGTGCGCGAGCGCGACGCCGACGTTCCCATCGTGCTCATGACCGGCGGTCCCGATCTGGAGACCGCGCTGCAGGCCATCGAGCATGGCGCCTTCCGCTACCTGGTGAAGCCTGTCCAGCTCAACGAGCTGAAATCGGTCGTGCGCCGCGCGGCCGCCTTCCACCGTCTCGCGAAGCTCAAGCGCGAGGCCCTCGCGTACCTGGGCGAGAACGACGCGCTCCTCGCCGATCGCACCACGCTCGAGCGCACCTTCGAGCGCGCCCTCGACGGGCTATGGATGGCGTTCCAGCCCATCATCCGCTGGCCTGAGCGCGCCCTCTTCGGCCACGAGGCGCTCGTCCGCACCTCGGAGCCGCTCCTCGCCCGGCCGCCCGACCTCATCGGCGCCGCCGAGCGCCTGCGCCGGCTGCCCGAGCTGGGCCGTGCCATCCGCGATCGCGTCGCCGCGCAGATCGGCAATGCTCCCGGTGAGATCTTCGTCAATGTGCACGCGACCGATCTGATGGATGAACATCTCTACGATCCCTCGGCCGCCCTTTCGCAGCACGCGCGTCGGGTGGTCCTCGAGGTGACCGAGCGCGCCGGGCTCGACGACGTGAAGGACGCCCGCACCCGGGTCGAGAAGCTGAAGAAGATGGGCTTCCGCATCGCCGTCGACGATCTCGGCGCCGGATACGCGGGCCTCACCAGCTTCGCGCAGCTCGAGCCGCACATCGTCAAGCTCGACATGTCTCTCGTGCGCGGACTGCACGAGGAGCCGACGAAGCGGAAGCTGGTCTCCTCCATCGTCCATCTCTGCCGCGATCTCGGCATCGCCGCCGTCGCGGAGGGCGTGGAGACGGCGCAGGAGCGCGACGCGCTGGAGAAGATCGGCTGCTCGCTCTTGCAAGGGTACTTGTTCGGGAAGCCGGAGAAGCCGTTCTCGACGCCCAAGTTCTGAATCTACGTTACCCCTTGCCGGCTTCCGCGCCCTCTAGCGCCCGCCAGAAATACCAGCTCGCCACCGTCCGGTAGGGACGCCACTTCTCGCCTGCGGCGAGCAATTCCTTCGGCGTCGGTAGCTCCTTCCGCCGATACACCCGCGCGAACCCCTTCCGCACCCCGTAGTCGGTGGCCGGCAGCACGTCGGGCCGTCCCAGGCGGAAGATGAGCAGCATCTCCGCCGTCCAGCGCCCGATTCCGCGAACCGCCGAAAGCCTCTCCACGATCTCGTCGTCGGAGAGCTTGCGCAGCTCGCGCATCTGCGGAACGGTCCCATCGATCGTCTTGGTGGCGAGATCGCGCAGCGCCGCGATCTTTCCCCGCGACAGGCCCGCCGCGCGGAGGCGCTCCTCCGGCATGGCGAGCAGATCGCCCGGCCGGGGAAACTTGCGCGGCCCGAACAGCGCGACCGTGCGGGCGAAGATCGCCGCCGCCGCATAGCCGCTCAGCTGCTGGTAGACGATCGATTCCGCCAGCGCCTCGAACGGGCTTTGCAGATGCGCGAGGCGCAGCCGCAACGGCCCGACCCGCTCGATCAGCTTCCCGAGCCGCGCATCCTTCGCGGAGACGTGACGGACACCCTCGGCCGGATCGAAGGGAAGCTGCCCGGCCTTCCCGTCAGGCGATCGGTTTCGCGGCTTCGGACGCGGCTCGTCCACCCCGCCATCATTGCACGCGTAGGGACGCGACGGCCTCCGCCGCGCTTTCCGGAAGCTGGTCGAGCAGCTCGAGCAGGTCGAGCGCGTCGTGGATGGCGTGGCCGCCGATGTCGTTGTTGAAGTACGTGAACGAGTCGCGGCGGTAGTCCTTGAGCGAGCGCGCTACCCGCCACAGGCCGCGCTTGCCGTACCTACCGCGGTACTTTCCGGTCGCACCATGAAACCGCAGATATCGGAACCTGCCCGTGTATGCGGGCGGCTGTCGATCGACCAGGTCGTGCTCGCAGAAGGCGGTGCCGTAGCGGTCGAGCAGCTCGCAGCATTCGTCGGTGTACCAGGCGGCGCTGCGGAACTCGACCGCATGCCGGACGTTTTTCGGGAGCGCGGCGAGGAACGCCTCCAGTCTCGGAAGGTCCTGCTGGTTCATCTGCGGCGGAAGCTGCCAGAGGACCGGGCCGAGCTTGTCGCCGAGCCGCAAGATCAGCTCGAAGTACCGATCGAGCCCCTGTCCTGCCTCCTTGAGCCGCTTGAGATGGGTGAGGTACCGGCTTCCCTTGCAGGCGAAGAGGAAGCCCGCAGGCGCGTTGCGCCGCCAGCTGTCGACCATGGAAGCGGTCGGCAGACGGTAGAAGGTGGTGTTCAATTCGACGGTGTCGAAGACCTGGGCGAAGCGCTCGAACCACTGCTTCTGCGGGATGCCTGCGTAGAGCAGGTCCTTCCAGTGCTTGTAGACGTAGCCGCTCGTTCCAACCCGGATCACGACCTCAAGATGATCATCCCGCCCGCTCCGCGGCGGCCAGGTGACCGCAGAACGTCTCGCGGTCGATGTTCGCTCCGCAGACGATGAGCGCCACGCGCTTCCCCTGCAGGCGCTCCCGCAGGGGGCCGCACAGGGCGGCGGTCGCGGCGGCCCCGGCTGGCTCGACCGCGAGCTTCGCGGACCGGAAGAGGAGGAGCATGGCGGCGCGAATCTGATCGTCGCTGACTTTCGCCAGATCGTCCACGTAAGTGCGGCACAAGCCGAAGCTGTACGGAGCGGCGTGCGGTGCGCCCAGGCTGTCGGCGATGGTGCGCACCTTGTCGATCCCTTCCGGCTTCCCGCTCGCGAAGCTGCGGTGCATGGTATCGGCGCCTTCCGGCTCGACGCCGAAGACCAGCGTGCGCGGCGAGATTTGCTTCACCGCCGCGGCCACCCCGCCGCAAAGCCCCCCGCCCCCGATGGGAATCACGACCGCGTCGAGATCCTGCGCCTGCGCGCACAGCTCGAGCCCGAGGGTGGCGGTGCCGAGCGCGGTGAGCGGCCCTTCGAACGGATGGATGAAAGCGCGCCCCTCCTTCTCCTCGATCTCCTTCACCCGGTCGAAGGCGCGGTGGACGTCATCGACCAGCTCCACCTCCGCGCCGTAGTCGCGCGAGCCCTGCACACGCGCCGGATTCGCGTTCTTCGGCATCACCACTTTCGCGGTGGTCCCCAGCGCTCGCGCGGCGTACCCGACCGCCATCGCGTGATTGCCGGCGCTCACCGCGGTGACGCCGCGAGAGAGCTGCTCCCGCGACAGCGCCCGCAGGTTACAGAGCGCGCCGCGGGGCTTGAAGCTTCCCCCGTGCTGGAAGAGCTCGAGCTTGATCAGCACCTGCGTGCCGGCGCCTACCGCGGCATCGAGGGCGTCCGATCGCCATCGCCACACGGGCGTCTCCACCACGAGCCCTTCGAGGTCCTGCCTCGCGTTGCGGATCTCCGCCAGGGTCGGTCCTTGCATCGGGCGACGATGTTACGACGTGACTAGGTTTCCGGCATGGCTCGCGCCGCCATCGAGACCGCCGCGCCGTTGATTCCGCCGAGGCCGACGCTCGCGCTGCTCCGTGAAATCGCGGCCGGATGCACGGCTTGCGACCTCTACAAATGCGGGACGCAGACGGTCTTCGGCGAAGGACGGGGCCAGGCCCGCGCCATGCTCGTCGGCGAGCAGCCTGGCGATTCCGAAGACAAGGCCGGGCGTCCGTTCGTCGGACCTGCAGGCAAGCTTCTCGACAAGGCGCTTCTCGCGGCAGGGATCGACCGCAAGCTGGTCTACGTCACGAACGTGGTGAAGCACTTCAAATGGGTGCCGCGCGGCAAGAGGCGGCTCCACGAGAAGCCGAACGCGCGCGAGATCGCCGCCTGCCGCCCCTGGCTCGAGGCGGAGATCGCGGTGGTGAAACCGCGCGTCCTCGTCCTCCTCGGCGCCACGGCCGCCCAGGCCATCCTCGGCAGGTCGTTCAAGGTCACGCAGCAGCGCGGTCAGATCCTGGCGAGCGATCTGGCCCCGCGCGTGATGGCGACGGTGCACCCCAGCTCGCTGCTACGCGCTCCCGACGAGGAGACCCGCCGGCGCGAGACGCAGCGGTTCGTCGAGGACCTCTCGGGCATCGCGCCGCTCGTCGCGGACGAGGCCGAAGAAGCTTCTGCCACGCACTAATCGTCTTGCGTCCGCCGGGCCGCCTCGCGCACCGCGCGCTCGCGGGGAAGGCCACTCTGGCGCAGCTCGCGGAACTCTTCCTCGAACCGCTTGATCTCGTCCTCGCCCGCGTCCTCGAGCGCGGCGAAGACGTTACGCGCTTTCGTCTGGGCGCGGATGAGCTCGTCGAGCTTGAGCTGGACCGCCTTCCCGTCGCGGTTCTGCGTCGCCTGGATGAGGAACACCATCAGGAAGGTGATGATGGTCGTGCCGGTATTGATCACCAGCTGCCAGGAGTCGGAGAAGCCGAACAGGGGCCCGGTCACCAGCCAGACGACCACCAGCCCGACCGCGATGACGAATGCCCAATAGCTGCCCGCCCAGTTCGAGACCTTGAAGGAGAGCGCGCGGAACCAGCCTTTGCCGTTCTGCGGGTTTGTGCCTGAACCCATGTGTCGATGATGGGTTCTCGAGGACCGTCCCGGAAGGGACGACCAGCCGCCCCCCTGGCTGGTGCTCAAACCGCGGTAACCTCTTCGTCGCGGCGGTGCAGCCTGCCGTTCGCGTCGATCTCGAACCCGAGATAGCCGAGGACGTCGACGTGGTACTGGCGCAGGCCGAGCAGATGGAGCGTGCCGTTGACCGACTGCGCGACGATGCCGAGGGCGTGAACGCGCAAGTCCTCGACCTGGCTGAAGTCGAGGATCACCTCGCCGAGCGACCCGAGCACCCCGCGCAATTCCAGGGCCTGTGGCAGGTCGAACGAGCCCTTCAGCCGAAGGAGCGTCAGGGGCCCGATCCGTTCCTGCACCATGTTCAACGCCATGTTCGAAACGATGCAAACGCGTATCGTTTCCGACAACTAGCGGGCCTCAGTGGACCGTACGGGCCGCCTTGCGCACGGAAAGCAGGAGGTCGGCAGGATCGACGGGCTTGAGCAGTACGTCGGCGGCCCCAAGCTCGCGCGCCGCCCGCAGCCGCGATCCCACCGCAGAGACCGCAACGACCGGAGAGTGCGGCGGGGGTCGCTCCCCGAGCCGCTTGATGAGCTCGAGCCCGTCGAGGATCGGCATCACCAGGTCGGTGATGATCACCTGCGGATGCAGGCGTTCGGCCATCTCCAGACCCTCTTGCCCGTCGTAGGCGACGGCCACCTGCAGCCCCTCGTGCTGGAGCGCCGCCTGCGTGACCTCGGCGAGGTCGCGGTCGTCCTCGACGAGGAGGACGAACAGGTCTGAGGCGGGCTCGGTGCTCATCGGTACGGGAACGATGCGTCGGGGTCGGTCATATTGCGACGTACGTGCGAACGGTGTTGCGCCCGCACGTCCGTGCGAAACGCGGGTGGATCGAGCGGCTGGTTGAAAGATTTTACCCATACCGCACGCAGGACGGGACAGTTGTCTCACTGGCTATGCGACAGAGGTCCTCTGGTTTGTTCGCCACTCGACAACGGCGGTTGCCCGCCGGCAAGTCGGCCAGACGCGCCCTTGCGTGCGCAGCTGTATATGGGGCTAAAACTCGGTGATCCTCGGCGGACGCATCGACGTGCAGAGCCACCTGGGTCGCGGCTCGACCTTCACGTTCCACATACCGCGGTTCGAGAGGCAGGAATGAACGAAACAATCCACCCCGACACCGCGCAACCGCTGGTGCTGGTCGTCGACGACTTCCAGGACAACCGTGAGATGTACGCCGAATACCTCGCCTACTGCGGCTTCCGCGTCATCGAAGCCAAGAACGGCAAGGAAGCCATCGAGCAGGCGTTCGCGCAGAGCCCGAACGTCATCATCATGGACCTCTCGCTTCCCGTGATGGACGGCTGGGAGGCGACCCGCCGGCTCAAGGCCGACGGACGCACGAAGTCCATCCCGGTCATCGCGCTCACCGGGCACGCGCTCCAGGGCCATTCGAAAGGCGCCCTCGACGCGGGCTGCGACGCTTTCGTGGCAAAGCCGTGCCTTCCCGACCAGCTGGTGCTCGAGATCAAGCGAATGCTCGGGACCTCCGCTTCCGCACCCGTGAAGGGATGACCGCCGATGCTTGCCGTGCAAAAACCGAGGAAGAAGAACGAGGACGATGAAGGAAGCGCTCGACTCGGTGAAGCACCTCCACCAGTTCGTGATCGCGGCGAGCGCGGCGGTCCTCGCTTTCGCTTTGTCCGGCAGCGACACCCGGGTCAACGAGGCGATCAAGGAGTTGCGCGCTCTGAAGGCAATCGACTGGACGGGGTACGTGCCGTTCGTCGAGAACGAGGTCTACCGCGAGGCGGCAAAATCCGCGTACAGCCCGCAGCGAGCGCAATTGGATGCGGTGCGAGACTCGCTCGGCTCCCTCATCGACGTACCGGCCGATCCCTGCTTCTTGCCGACCGAGACCTGCGCGCGGGTCGAGCTCCCGATGGCGACGCATCTGCCGGACGCTTCGACAAGCCTCGAGGGATACGAGTCGTTCCTCGTCTCGCGGCCCGCGGTCTTCTGGGCCCGCTTCGACCGCTTTTCCGCGAATCGACCCTTTCCGCGTGAGCGGGCCCGACTTTCGCGCATGGCGGTGCGCCCTCGCCTGCAGGGAAGGTTCTTGCACGGGGGCACGGACTGGTATTTCGACGGCGACCCACCTCTCGCCGCTGTCCCCGGAAATGTCGTCCTGACGCTCGCAGGTGCCTCACCGGCCGTCTTCGAAGGCAACGCGGACGTGTATGTGACGTTGCTCGCCGACGCGACGCCGGCGCATTGGTTGCTCCAGACGCAGAAAGAGTTGGTCGGCAGGTCGATGCTCGACCCGTCCGCATCTCATTTCGTCTCCGTGCGGAAGTACTGGAATTCCGTTTCGGCCAAGCCGATCGACGCCGCCATCGGGTTCCTCCAGGATCGGGCGGACGCCTCGCGCAAGCAGATGTCGCTGTTCGGGCTCGCAATGGACGCCGACACGGTCGGGATCCTCGGCCCCTTGAGCGTTGCGGCGCTCCTCGTGTTCCTGCTCGCCCACGTCCGGCACCTCGCCTCGCTCGATCCCCACGACGAGTTCGCGCGGACGTATCCGTGGATCTGCTTGTCGACCGATTGGCTCGGCATCGCGCTGACCTTCTCCACGGTCGTGTTGCTCCCGGCGGCCGCGAGCGCAGCGCTCGTCGTCCGGGCGCTCGCCAACCTGCGCGAGGCTGGACGCGCTTCGGTGATCATTCCGGGAGCGATGACGGTCGTCGTGGTGACGCTGTCGATCCTCACCTTCTCCCGCGATCCTCGGGAACCGCACCGCGATCCCGCTCTTGTGACGCGCCGACTCCGCGATGCCCTCGAAGTGAAGCTCGAAGACGTGGGCCGGTTCGACGTGCCTCACCGGGCCGAAGCGCTCGATGGTGTGCTGGCGGATCCACCGGTCGATGCGGTCGATCTCCTCGTCGGTGAGGCCGGAGTAGGCCTTCGCGACCGGCAGCAACTCGCCTTCGTGCCAGACCGCGAAGGTCATGTCGGTGAGCACGCTCGCGCGGCGGCCGTTGCCGGGCTGCGCGTACACCAGCACCGCGTCGATGCTGTAGGGATCGATCTTCCACTTCCACCAGTCTCCGCGACGGCGCCCGGTCTGGTACGGCGAGGAACGGCGTTTCAGCATCAGTCCTTCCACGCCGCGGGCGCGCGCAGAGCGGCGGAGCGCCGCAAGCTCCTCCCAACTCGCAGCGGCGACTTCCGGTGAAACCGTGAGCCGATCGGCGCGGCCGGTGGCGAGACGGACGAGGCGCTCTCGCCGCTCCGACAGGGGCCGATCGCGCAGATCGACACTGCCTTCCTCGAGCAGGTCGTACGCCATGAACGCCGCCGGCGCCTCCTCGAGAATGCTCGGAGTCAACTTCTGCCGCCCGATCCGCCGCTGCAGGACCGAGAACGGAAGCGGCGCGCCATCGCGAAAGGCGAGCACCTCGCCGTCGAGGACCGTGCCCGGCTCGAGCGATGCGAACACCGGCTCGAGATCGGGGAACCGCGCCGTGATCAGCTCCTCGCCCCGCGACCACAGCCATTTCTCCGATCCGCGCCGCACGAGCTGTGCGCGGATTCCGTCCCACTTCCATTCCGCCTGCCATTCCGCGAGAGCGCCGAGCGACCCTGGATCCTCCTCCAGCGGCGAGGCGAGGAAGAACGGATACGGACGCGAGAGATCGGCACCGCCGTCCTCGGCAGCTACCAGCGCCTCGAAGGCGCCGGCCGACGGTTCCCAGGTCCCCATCAGGCGATGCTCGACCACGCGCGTTTCGAGCCCCGCATGCTGCGCCAGCGCGCGCACGGCGAGCGTCCGCGAGACGCCGACGCGGAACTCCCCGGTCAAGAGCTTCACCAGGAGGAAGATCTCCCGCGCCGGCATCGACGACCACAGCTCGATCACCGCGCTGCGCTTCCGCTCCTCGCCGGCGTCGCGCAGCGGCAGCAGGCGATCTTCGATGAGCCGGGAGAGCGACAAACCCTCCGTCGCCGGCGGCGCGCCTCCGCGTTTGCCGTCGATGAGCAGGGCGATGACCTCGGCAACGTCGCCCGCGGCCGAGTAGGACTCCTCGAACATCCACCCCGCGGTTCCCGTCTCTTCGAGCGCCCAGCCCGCCACGAGCCTCGGCGCGATGAGCCGTTTGAGCCGCGCTCCGATGAGGAAGAACACCGCCCACGCGGCGTCGGCCGCGGGCGCCTCGGCGAAGTAGGCCCGCATGGCCGCCACCTTGGCGTTGGTGGAGGTGGTCGCATCGAGCGCGTCGTAGAGCTGCGCGAAGCGGCGCACGCGGCCTCAATCTCCTTCCGGATCGCTCGGCTGCACGGTACCGATCGCGCCCGCCTCGACGCCTTGCTCGCGCAGGTACCTCGCGAGCGCGTCGCGATGCCCGTGGGTGGCGAGCACCTGCCGCGCACCGGTCTCGCTCACGGTGCGCAAGATCCCGGGCCAGTCGGCGTGATCGCTGAGCGCGAAGCCGCGGTCGAACGCGCGCCTGCGCCGCTGCCCGCGGATACGCATCGAGCCCGAGGCGAAGGCGCTCTCGAAATCCCCGAAGCGCTTCATCCACGGCAGCCCGCGCGCCGTGATCGGAGCGAGGATCAATTCGCCCGCGAACGGGCGACCCTTTTGCGTCTCCGCGACCGGCAGGGTGGGAAGCATGCGGGCCCCGGCGGCGCGATAGAGGGCGGTGAGGGGCTCGATGGCGCCGTGCACATAGACGGGGCGCTCGGTGAATTCGAGCAGACCCGCGAGGATGCGCTGCGCCTTCCCGAGCACGTAGCAGAAGAGCACCGAGGCCTTCTGCGCGTTGCCGATCCACCAGGCGTGGATGTCGCGCAGGACTTCGCGCGGATCGTCCCAGCGGAAGATCGGCAACGCGTAGCTCGCTTCGGTGACGAGCACGTCGCACCGGACGATTTCGAACGGCGCGCAGGTAGGGTCGGACTCGCGCTTGTAATCTCCGGTAACCACCCACACCGTCCCCGTGCCCTCGATGCGTACCTGGGCCGAGCCGAGGATGTGCCCGGCGGGATGGAACGAGACCATGGCCCCGGAGAGCATGCGGCGCTCGCCGTAGGCGACGCCCTCGAGGACGGCCTCCGGCCCCAGCCTGTGCGCGAGCAGCGGTAGCGAGGCGGCGGCGCAAAGGTACCTCCTGCAGCCCGGCGTCGCGTGGTCCGCATGCGCGTGGGTGACGACCGCGAGGGGCACGGGAACGCGCGGGTCGACGTGGAATCCTCCCTCCGCGCAGAAGAGGCCCTCGGGTGCGGGAACGAGCAGCGGCGGCACGACACGAGCCTACCTGAAACCCCGGACGGCTCCTTGACCGGTCAAAGGACCCTCGCGTCTCCTGTTCTTCCGATGAGCGACGGATTCATTCTGCGAAGCGCGTTCGAAGACCTGTGCGTGGAGTCGGGCTGGCCCGTCGCGCGCCTCACCTTCTTCGGCTCCGACGAGCGCGTGACGCTGTGGAGCGTCGCTCCGGGCCTGGAGACGCTGCGGGACTCGTGGGAGGCCGCCGGGCAGCTCTCGAGCTTCAGCGCCCGCGTCGCTTCGAACGGCCGTCCGATGCTGCACGCGAACGAGATCCGCTTAGTCGATCGGAGCCGCCGCGCCGGTCTCTAGCGGGACCTGGCTGCGCGGCTCGCTCTGCAAGAGCTCCTCGGCCGTCGCCTCCATGAGGGCGCCGAGATCCTCCAGCTCCTGAGCGCCGTGCGCCTTCTTCACCTTGGGGAAGAGCTCGCCTTCTTCTTCCTCGATGTGGTGCTCGACCTGTTCCTTGAGGACCTTCACCTTGGCATCGAACTGGGCGTCCGACGGCGGCATGTCCAGCAGGTCGGCGATCAGCCGCTTGACCGACAGGTGCTCCTCGACGGCTTCCTGGAGTAATTCCTCCGTCCGATCGTCCTTCGTCGCAGGGTAGAAGTGCTGCTCCTCGATCGCGGCGTGTACCGCCAGCGCGTCAGCGAGCTTCTCGAACAGCTCCTCCTTGTCCTCCACTTCCGCGTCCTCGAGGGTGGAGAGCAGCTCCTTGGCTTCCTGGTGCTGCTTCCTCAGCAGATCGATGGCGTTCATGGGCAGTCTCCGATAGAGGTCTCTACCGGAATGTGCGCCGCACCTCTCCGCCCTGCAGGGGCTGCCTGCTCCCCGACAGAGCGGACGGCCTGTGCCCCACCGGATTCGTACCGATGCGTACGTTCCCGACCATGAACCGGCGCTACGTGTGCTTGCACGGCCACTTCTACCAGCCGCCGCGCGAGAACCCGTGGCTCGAAGAAGTGGAAGTCCAGGACAGCGCCACGCCGTTCCACGACTGGAATGCCCGCATCGCGGCCGAGTGCTACGGGCCCAACGGAGCGGCGCGCTTGAAGGACGGCGCGGGCCGCATCCGCGACATCGTCAACAACTACCGCCACATCTCCTTCAACTTCGGTCCCACGCTGCTCGCCTGGATGGAGCGGTCGGCGCGCGAGAGCTACGAGCGGGTGATCGAGGCCGATGCCTACAGCGTCCGCGCCCGGGGCCACGGCAACGCCATCGCGCAGGCGTACTCGCACGCCATCCTTCCGCTCTGCAACGAGCGCGACCGCCGGACGCAGATCCGCTGGGGCCTGGCCGACTTCCGCAAGCGTTTCGGCCGCAACCCCGAAGGGATGTGGCTGCCCGAGGCCGCCGCCGACACCGATACGTTGCGCGCGCTGCTCGACGAGGGGATCCGCTTCACCGTCCTCTCTCCCTATCAATGCGTTCGCGTGCGCAACGAGACGGGTCCCTGGCAGGACGCCCGCAATGCGCAGTTCGATCCCACGTTGCCGTACCTCGTGGACGTCGGCGGCGGCCGCAGCATCGCGGTCTTCTTCTACGACGGACCGATCGCCCGCGCGGTGGCCTTCGGCGAGGCGCTCTCCTCCGGGGACGATCTGGTCGCGCGGCTGGAGCAGGGGTTCAACGATGCCCGCGCCCACGACGAATTGCTCGTCGTCGCGGTCGACGGCGAGACCTTCGGCCACCACAAGAAGGGCGGCGACGAGGTGCTCGCCTCCGCCCTGCGGCACTTGCAGGGCCGCAAGGACCTCGAGCTCGTCAACCTCGGCCAGGCCCTCGAGCTCTTCCCGCCGCGGGACGAGGCGCAGATCGCCGAGAACAGCTCCTGGAGCTGCGCCCACGGCCTCGAGCGCTGGAAGAGCGATTGCGGCTGCCAGGTGGGCGGACAGCACGGTTGGCGCCAGGCCTGGCGAGGCCCTCTCCGCGGCGCTCTCGACGAGGTTCGCGACAAGCTCGCCGATCTCTACGCCAGCGAGGTTGCGCAGCTCTTCAAGGACCCATGGAAGGCGCGCGACGAATACATCAAGGTGATCCTCGATCGCGATCTGGCGGACGACTTCCTTGCCCAGAACTCGCTCGGAGCGCTAGAGGAGCGCGACCGCATCCGCGCGCTGGAGCTCTGCGAGCTGCAGCGCAACGCCCAGCTCATGTACACGAGCTGCGGCTGGTTCTTCGCCGAGATCTCCGGCCTGGAGACGGTGCAGATCCTCAAGTATGCGGCGCGGGCGCTGCAGGTGGCGCGGGAAGCGACGGGCGTCGACCTCGAGCCCGCCTTCGACGAATCGCTCTCGCGCGCGCCTTCCAACCTGCCGGACATGCGCGACGGCTCCCACGTGTACGACGCGCTGGTGAAGCCTTCCGTCGTCACCCTGGAGGGCGTGGCGGCCCACTCCGCCATCTCCAACGTCTTCGACGAGGGCCGCACGGCGAGCCTCTTCTGCTACGACGTGGCGGTGCGCGGACGGCGCCGGGAAAAGGCGGGTGGCGCGACGCTCGCGGTGCTGCATCTCGAGGTTCGCAGCAAGGTCACGGGCGAGCGGCGCGACCTCAGCGCGTGCGTGCTCCACTTCTCCGGCGCCGACTTCCGCTGCGGGCTCCGTCCGCACGATCCCTCCGCCCACCAGGACATGGAGCGGCGTCTGTTCGCGCGCTTCTCCGGACTGTCGCTCGCCCAGGTGGTCCGCGAGATCGACCGCGAGTTCACCGGGCGCGACTACACGTTGCGCGACCTCTTCCTCGACGAACGCAGAAGGCTCGCCGGCCAGCTTCTCGACGAGACCATGCGCCGCTACGAGGAGGACTACCTTCGCATCTACGAGTCGAACCGCCGCCTCATCGACTTCTTGCGCGAGATCGACTCCCCCGTGCCGCGCCCGCTGCAGGTCGCTGCCGACGTCGCCTTGACGCGGCAGGCGCAGGAACAGACGCGGTCCGTCGCGGAGGGGCGCGTCGACCTCAATTCCGCGCACGCCGATCTCCTCTCCACCATGCAGGTGGCGAAGCGGCTCGGCGCTCGCATCGATCGCGCCGCCATCGTTCCCGAGTTCCACCAGCACCTCGCCGCCCTCGTCGATCGGCTCCTGCAAGGCGAGGGGGACGCGGCCGGCCAGATCGCGGGCCTTCTCGAATTGGCAGAGAAACTCCACATCCCGCTCGACCTCTGGGCCGCGCAGAACCGGCTCTGGGACGCGGCCCACGAGCTCGATCTCGATCCCGACCAGCTCGCCCGGCTCTCTCGCGCGCTCTGGTTCGACGAGCGCACGCTCGCGAACAGGGCCCTGCTCGTTTCGCGCCTCGTGCACCCGCCACCGAGGGCCGCCGCTTCCTGATGCCCGCGGGCCCGGCCAGCCGCGTCCGGGGCATCGGCCGGTACGCGATCATCGGCGACTGCAGGAGCGCGGCTCTCGTCTCCGACGACGGATCGGTGGACTGGCTCTGCTGGCCGCGGTTCGACAGCGATGCCGTCTTCGCCGCCCTCCTCGACGCCGGGAAGGGCGGCCGCTTCGCCATCCGCCCCGCCGGGGAATTCCGCGTCGAACGGGCGTACGCGCCCCAGACCAACGTGCTTCTCACCCGGTTCTCGACTCCCGACGGCTCCGCGGTGCTCACCGACTTCATGCCGGTGCAGACCGAAGAGGAGCGGGCGCGGATCCTGCGGCCCGATCACGAGCTCGTGCGGATCCTCCGCTGCGACCGGGGCGAAATGCAGTTCGAGGCGGTTTTCGAGCCCCGCCCGCGATTCGCGCAATACAAGGTGGAGCTCCGGGACCGGCGCAACCTCGGCGTCCGCTGCCACACGCGCGACGGGTTGCTTGCGCTTCGCTCGGAAGAGCCCCTCGAGCCGCGGGGCGATAGCGCCCGCGCGATCTTCACCCTGCGCGCGGGCGAGACGCGCACCTTCGCCATCTCCTTCGAAGAGGAAGGGCCCTCGGTGCTGCCCGCGCTGGGAGACGACTGCCAGGCGGCGCTCGATCACACGCTGCGGTTCTGGCGGAGCTGGGCCTCACACACCGTCTACGACGGACCGTATCGCGACGCCGTCGTTCGCAGCGCGCTGACCTTGAAGCTCCTCGCCTACGCTCCCTCCGGGGCCGTCGTCGCCGCGCCGACCACCTCGCTGCCGGAGCGCCCGGGCGGATCCCTGAACTGGGACTACAGGTACTGCTGGCTGCGCGACGCCGCGCTCACCTCGCGCGCCCTCTTCGGGCTCGGCCATCGCGACGAGGCGGAAGCGTTCGTGAGCTGGCTGCTCACCGCCGCCAGCACCACCTGGCCGCGCGTGCACGTCCTCTACGACGTCTTCGGCAGGCCGCCTCCGGAAGAGAGAGAGCTGCCACATCTGCGAGGATACGAAGGGGCGCGGCCAGTGCGCGTCGGTAACGCGGCGAAATCGCAACTCCAGCTCGACCTCTATGGCGAATTGGTGGGCGCCGTCCGCTACTTCGTCGAACACGGCGGCGAGCTGGACCGCGCGGCGAGGCGGATGCTGGGCGGGCTGGGCCGCAGCGTCTGCGAGATGTGGCGACAGCCCGACCACGGCATCTGGGAGGAGCGCGGCGAGCGCAAGCGCTTCACCCATTCGCGGGTCATGTGCTGGGCGGCGCTCGACGGCCTCGTCCATCTGGCCCGGGAGCTGCGCATCGATCTGAAGGCCCCCGTCGAGAGCTTCGCCGGTTATCGCGACCTCATCCGCGAAGAGATCGAGGAGCTCGGCTATAGCCGCGCGCTGCGTTCCTACACGCGCGCCTTCGCGGGCGCGGACACCGACGCGAGCCTGCTGCTCTTGCCGTGGTACGGGTACATCGAGGCGAGCGCGCCCCGGATGCGGTCCACCTTCGAGCGCATCCGGCGGGAGCTGGGTCTGGGCGGCGTGCTGTTCAAGCGCTACGAGGGGCCGCTCACCGAGGGCGAAGGTGCGTTCGGCATTTGCAGCTTCTGGGCGGCCGAATGTCTCGCGCTCGGCGGCGGCACCCTCGAGGAAGCGACCGCGCTGTTCGAGGAGGCGCTCGGGTACGCAAACGACGTCGGCCTCTTCGCCGAGGAGATCGTGCCGGAGACCGGCGAGGCGCTCGGCAACTTTCCCCAGGCCTTCACCCATCTCGGCGTCGTCAACGCCGCCCTCACCCTCGAGGAGCGACGCAAGGGTTCCAGCCGGCCGTCGCGCGCTGAAGGAGCGGCCCGATGACGCTCGGCGACAACCTCCTCCCCAGCTTCGCGGCGACCCTCGTCTTGACCGCCATCGGCGCCGGCAGCCAGGAGGCGCGGCTGACGCGCATGAGCATTCCCTACCTGCTCGGGACCATCTTCACGCCTGCGCGGGAGAAGGCCAAGCTCCTCGGTTTCTTCCTCCATCTCTTGAATGGGCAGATCTTTGCGTTCCTTTACATGGCGCTCTTCGACCGGTTCGGAGGCGGAGGCGTCCTGCGCGGACTCTTCTTCGGATGCTGCCACGCCCTCATCGTCCTGACCGTCGTGCTGCCGCTCATGCCCGGCCTCCACCCTCGCATGGCGAGCGAGCACTCAGGACCCGTCGCCAGCAAGCGGCTGGAGCCGCCCGGACCGCTCGGCCTCAACTACGGCTTCGCCACGCCCGTCTTCGTCCTTCTCGGCCACGCCGTCTTCGGGGCCATGCTCGGGTACCTCTACCGCCCGTGAGGGCCTAGCTTAGAGCGGAGATGCGGATCCCGGGCTTGCGCGAGCTTGGCTTCCGGGGGCTCGCCCGGAAGCTCTACCAGCACTGGACCGACCATGCGCCCACCGACAAGGCGGCCCAGCTCTCCTATTACTTCCTCTTCTCGCTCTTTCCTTTCTTCTTCTTCCTCGTCGCCCTCACCGCGTTCTTGCCGGTGAAAGGCGCGACCGATGACATCGTCGCTCGGCTCTCGGGGATCATGCCTGACGCCGCCACCGCGATCCTCAAGCAGCACCTCGACTCCCTCGTCACCATACAGCGCCCGAGGCTCCTCACCCTGGGCCTCGCCATCACGCTGTGGAGCGCATCGCGCGGGATCGACGCCCTTCGCACGGCCCTGAACCTCGCCTACGACGTCAAGGAGACGAGACCCTTCTGGAAGACGCAAGGGATGGCCATCGCCGTGACCGTGGTCTCCGCGGTGCTGATCCTCGCCTCGGTCGCCGGTTTCGCGCTCGGGACCAGCGCCGGCGAGTGGCTCGCCGATCGGGTCGGCGTGGAGCGCTACTACGCGGTCGTATGGAGCTGGGCGCGATGGCCCATCACTGCCCTGGTCATCATGTTCGTCGTCGCCGTCCTCTACTACGTGCTGCCGGACGCGAAGCAGGAGTGGCGGTACATCACTCCCGGGTCGGTGATGGCCACGCTCCTGTGGCTCTTCGCGACCTGGGGATTCACGCAGTACGCGGAGCACTTCGGCAACTACAACGCCGCCTACGGATCAATCGGGGGCGTGGTGGTGCTCCTCACCTGGCTCTACATAACCGGGCTCGTCTTCATCCTCGGCGGCGAGACCAACGCCATCCTCGAGCACAACGCCACCGGCGAAGGAAAGACGGAAGGAGCCCACGCTCCCGGCGAGGCCCCGGCTCCGCCGGAAGATCGCCCGAGCGCGGCGCCGCCCGGCGCCATGAAGGATCAGACCGCCGCGCAGCGCT
>VBKL01000164.1 GCA_005879805.1 Deltaproteobacteria bacterium
CGTGCGATGAAGACCTGTCTCATGGGTCCTCTCTTGCGCGGACCACGCGCGACTTGGCAATCTTCCTCGATGCGATCGGTCCGGCTCCCCGCCGTCCTCTGCGCTCTCGCTGCCGCCTGCGCGGGGACGGCCCCGCGTCCCTCTAGCACGGTGCAGCGGGATCTGCCCCTCGCCGCGCAGGCGCGCGCGGAGGCCGCTTCCTTCGACCTGCGCTACTGCAGCGACGACCAGGGAGAGATCGAGCGCCTCCGGGCGGCGCTGCTCACCGCGGCGGGGCCGCTTTCGCGCTGGGGCGCCTTCGAGCAGCCGGTCGCCATCCGCGTCTACCCGGACCACCAGTCGCTCGAGGCGGCGGTGCAGCGCGAAGGATATCCGTGGTTGCGCGCCTGGGCGTTCGCGGACCGCATCTTCCTGCAGTCGCCGCGGAGCTGGAACGATCCCTCGCCGGCCACCGTCGCGGCGGAGCTGCGCGAGCTCCTCGCCCACGAGCTGACCCACGCGCTCATGTACCAGCTCCTCGGCGGCGCTCCGGAGCCGCCGCTCTGGTTCCGGGAAGGGATGGCTTCGGTCACGGCGGGACAAGGGCACCGCCGGCCCACTGCCGAAGAGCTCTCGCGCTGGATCGCCGCGCACCCGGGACAGGACCTCCTCGAACCAGCCCCGGAGGTGTACCGGACGGAGAAAGAGGCCGTGTACGGGGCGGCGCACCGCGCCTTCGAGCTGTTCGTCGCGCTCGCCGGCGACGAAGGAGTCCGCGAGCTGCTCCTGCTCACGCGCGGAGGGGCGAGCTTCGAGGACGCGTTCGCGACCGTGACGGGCGTGGGACTGGCGCGGTTCGAGGTCGACGCCGTGCGCGCCCGCTTCTCGCGCGCCGGGTTCGAGCGGCGGCAGGGAGCGGGAAGCGACTAGCGCTTCACCGCCGTCACCGGCGGATTCGCCCACGGCGACGGAAGCACCGGCGGCCGCCCCGTGTCCTTGCGCGTCCGCTGCAGCTCGATCTCCGAGATGAGGATCGCCGGCGCCACGGTGCTCACCGGGACGAAGCCGCTCTCCGCGCCGCAGTAGCCGTTGAAGACCCGCATCTCCGAGCCGGTCGCCACGATCTTGTTGATGCTGGTGAGCGGAGTGCCCACGATCTCGACCCCGCGGACCAGCGTCTCCTCGCCCGTCTTCGCGTCGACCTTGTAGACGAGGCGAGGCTGGCCCTTGAAGGCCTGGTAGGCGTACCCGCTCGTGTCGGTATTGCCGCCCGTCACGTCCCTGATGAGGAGCCCGAACGGCTTCTGCTGGCGGCGCACCTCGGCGAGCAGCGCCTCTTTTAGTTTCGCGGCCGACAAGGTGTGCTTCGACTGCACGACGAGGTTCGCCATGCGCGCCACCGGATCGCGACCGGGCGAGCTGCGCCCGTGCCCGTTGGACTTCGCGAACCCGGCGACCGGCGCGCGCGAGAGCAGGAACGATCGCAGCACGCCGCTCTCGACGAGGAGGGTGCGCTGGGCCGCGACGCCCTGGTCGTCGTAGCGGTACTCGCCGTTGAGGCTCATCCCGCTCCAGCTCCCGAGCGTCGGGTCGTCCACGATGCTGAGGAAGGAAGGCAGGATGGCCTTGCCAATCTGTCCCTTGAAGGTGCGCCCGTCCTTGTCGTCGTTCTGGCGCTCGCCCTCGAGGCGGTGCCCGACGGCCTCGTGGAAGAGGACGCCCGCGGCCTCCGGCGCGAGGATCGCGGGCCCGGTGTAGGGATCGAGCGGCGGCGCCTTCCGCAAAGCGAGCAGCTCCTCCACCATGGCGTCGACCTTGCGCGAGAGATCCTCGCCGCGGGGAAGCTCCGACTCGCGCATGCCGTAGAAGTCGCGGCTGTTGTCGAGCAGCATCCCGTCCGCCGCACGGGTCCAGGCCTGCACGTGCATGCCGTAGATCACGTGCTCGGTGACGAGGCGCGTCCCCTCCGTCGAGGAGAATTCGCGCTCCTCGTGGTCGACCGCGACGCGGATGTGCGAGTCGAACAGCTCAGGATGGGCGCGGAGCCGCTCGGTCTGCGCGCGCAATTCCGACTTCCACGCTTCGCGGTCGAAGGGATGCGGCGCAGGCTCGAGCACTTCCACCTTCGGCGTCTCGCGCGAGAAGCTCGAGGGCCGCTCCGGATCGTCGGGCCGATAGACCTCCTTGCCCTTCTTCTTCAGATAAGCGGAGAGCGACTTCTTGTAGAGGTCGTCGGTGAGCAGCCAGACGGCGTTGCGCAAGGCGCCCGGATCGTCGTCGAGCGGCGCCTCGTGGCCGGCGCTGTACCCGGAATCTGCCGAATCGAAATCGAACATCTCCTGCGGGCCGCTGTTGTCGAACTCGTAGCTGCCGACTCGGACGTCGGCCGAAAGCCGCCTCTCGCGCCGGGAATTGTCGAGGAAGATGGCCCCGTACTTCGCGCCCACTTCCTGCGTCGTGACGCCGCGTATCGCGTAGGCGAGGAAGTAAGGCGCCTCGTGGCCGTGCAGCCGCAGGCTCTCCTGCGATCGGGTCAGCTCCTCGACGAGGGCCGAGAGGACGCGCTGTCGCGGGTCGGCGAGGTTCGGGGTCCAGGAGGGCGGAGCGGCGAGCGATGCGGCGAGGAGGACGGCAATCATTCCATAGGTTGTAAACCAGCTACCTCCGCGGCGCGAACCAGGAGGTGGTTGCGAGTAGGACCGCGGCGCCGCTCAACTGGAAGAGTAGCCTGTCTGCCGAAACGGGCAGCAAAGCGGCGACGTCGGGCGGCGCCGCGAGATAGATGGCGAAGACTGACGCGGTGCAGAGCGCGAGCGCTCGGCGAAGGATGCGCGCCGCCTCGAAGCTGCCCGACGAAAGCCGGAGAGGCCAGGCCGCAGCCACCACGACCGCGGGGCCGGCAAGACCCCAGGACGCGAAGTTCCACGATTGCGCGACGAGCCCCGAGGCAACCGCGGCGAAGCGGTGGAAATCCGAGACCCGGGCCCAGAGCCCCGCCACCGTCGTATGGGCGGCGAAAGCGTTCGGCGGCGCGAAGCGGAGCTTGAAGACCAGGAGCAACACGAACCCGGGCAGACCGCCGAGCAGCATCGCCAGCGCGGCCCGCCCGCGCATCGCGGTCGAAACCGCGATCCACAGCGCCGCTGCCCAGTCGAGCCCTTCGTTCTTCGTCAAGGCGCAGAGGGAGGCGGCGAGCCCGGCGAGAAGGAGCGATCCACGCCCTCCTCGCGCGTGCACCGCCAGGGCGCAGGCGGTGGCGAGAAGCGCGGCGAGGGGAACGTCGGCGCACTGGGTCGCGCCCAACTGGAGGAGCGCGGGAAATCCCAGGACCAGGAGCGCCGCTGCGCATCCCGCGGCCGGTCCCAGCGAGGCCGCGGCGGACGTGCCGACCACCGCGACGAGCAGCGCCGCAAAGGCGAGCGCGATCGATCCGGAGGCGTAGGAGTCCTCTCCCGCGACGCCGAACGCATCGGCGACGAGGGCGGGTACGAGCAGCGGATAGTCCGGATGGGCCTCCGGCATCTCCGGAGAGAACGCGAGATCGAGGCGCAGGGGTGCGCGATGAAGCGCTCGCGCGTGGAGGTTCCAGATCGCGCGCGCGTCCCAACCGCCGTCCGGATAGCGGACGGTGTGCTCGACGAAGAGAGCGAAGACGAGCAGCGCGGCAGCGGCGTCCGCTGCCGCGAGAATGCGGTCGCTGCACGCTCGCACTACGCCTGCTTCGAGGCGCAGTCCCCGGCCTCGAACGGCGACCAGCACTGCCGCGCCGGCGACGACGAGCGCGCGATCCTTCCACGGCGCGGGCAATCCGGCGAGGCGAAGCGCCATCGACAGCGCGCCCGAGATGCCGAGCCCGAGCAGCGCTCCGGCCGCGAAGCGGAAGAGTTGCTCGGCGCGCGACCCTGCGCGGGGAAATGCCGCCGCGCAGAGCGCCAGCCCGCCGAGGATCGCACCGATCGCGAAGATCATCGGCGTTCGAAGAGGGCCACCGCTCCGTGCGATGCGACGAGGGAATAGCCGCGGGCACGCGCGATCGATTCGAGCGCCGACGGCTTCCCCGCCTCCGCGACGGCGAACCGCCACGTATCGTTCGCCGCCACGATCCGGGGGCACAGGGCATACCGCGCGTCGTAGAGCCGGCCGGCAGTTCTTTCTGACCCCGGTTCGGAGTCGGTCAGGAAGGAAACCTTCTCCACCTCGGCAGGCAACAGCGGCGGAACCCACCGATAGCGCGTATCCGGGCGCACGCGCTCGCTCGAGGCGCGAAGCGGATGCTCCTTCCACAGGTGCAGCGAGATGTCGCGCAAGAGCCCCGCGGCGCAGAGCACGAGCACCACCCAGCGAGCCGCTCGCATCGGCAGAACTTGGCACAACGGCGACCGTTAAACGAGCGCGGTGGGGCCGCCCGGAACCCGGCCCCACCGCGCCCAAGCGCAGCCCCGCCGCCACGGGGCGCGCCACCTTCCCGCGGTCTCCAGAGCGCGGCCCAGGGGAAGGCCGAGCCCGCCGCGGATCATGTCTCGCCCGAAGGAGCGACTCCCTTCGTGGCGCCGTCGAAGCTAGGCATCCCCTCGCCCGCAAGCACGAGGACAGCCGTCCAGATGCTCGCCGGCACTTTTCCCGCGAGGCGCAGGGAAGCGCACGTCGACGACGTGCTTTCCGCTTCCGACCAGCTCGTCCTGCAGGACCGCCATCCGGCGGCGCACGTCGAGCGCCGCCACCCGCCGGTGGACGACGCCGTGGACCAGCCTCTGGTATCCGACGTGCTCGCCGCTCGCCATCTCCCAGCCACCGCCGCGGCCGAGGAAGCGGATGCGGGCGCGCGAGGTATCTGGGAGCGCGAAGAGCCGTCCCGCGATGATCCGGTTCTGCTCCGCCGCGTCGATCTGCACGGTGCTGTGCGCCGACGTCCCTCGCCGCGCGTCGCGTTCCTTGGGATCCCGGGCGTAGACGAAGGTGCCGCGATCGAGGACCAGGTCGACTGCGCCCCACGACAGCTCGATCGAGTTCTTGTCGTTGTGCGCGTGGCCGCCGCAGCCGCCCTGCCCGTTCGGTCCGCTGGTCAGGCAAAGATAGCCGTCGCCGCTCCGCAAGGTCGCGATGCCGGCGTCGGCAAGCAGGTGGCTCGCGGTCCGACCGTCGGCCGGGAGCGATGCGAACCGCTCGACGCCGGAGGTGCCGAGAAGCCACGCCACCTCGACCGGGCACGGCGAAGACGGATTCTTCAGCGAAGGATTGCCCAGCGCCGCCGCGCCGAGCGCCGGAAGGTATCCGCAATCGAGCGCGGCGCGAGGCATGAGCGGAAGCCCGCGGCAGGAATCGAGGTCCCCGATCTGGGGGATGTTCCCCGACGGCTTGAGCAGATCGCCGAGGGAGCGGAAGAGGCCCACGACGCAGCGCTCGACCGAGCGCGGCGCAGGATCCCCGCCGGCCCGGGCCGCCAGGACCGCGCCGAGGAAAAGCTCGGTCACGAGGCGCTGGTACCCGGTGGAGGATTCGAAGTGGGTGCCGTCCGGACGGCACTGGCGCTCGATCTCGACCCACAGCTTGTGCCCGAGTTGCTCGCGCCAGAAGCGTGCCCGGGGAAGCTCGGGGAATAGCGATCCGACCACCACCGGGCCGACCAGATCGGCCGCGTAATGATTCGTCCGCACCGCTGCCGTCTCTTCGAGGTGTTCCTCGGCATAGGCGCAGTGCTCCTCGAGCATCGCGGCCACCTCGCCGAGCACCTTTCTGTCGACGGCCGGATCGTCCATCACGTAGGCGAAGCTCAGGGCGACGTGGAAGGCGCGCGAGGAGACTTCCATCGCCACCGACCACTGCACGCCCATTCCCACCGGGCAGTCGTTGCGGAACTGGCGGATGGTGGCGATCCATGCCCGCGCCCACGCGCTGCGCTCGGTGGCGGAGCGCGCGAGCCAGCGCGCCTGTCCGTAGCGCCACAATTGCTGCAGCCTTCCCACTTCCCAGGCGGCCTTGGCATCGGCGCCCGGCTGGAACAGGTTCACGCGCGGTCCCGGTACGGAGACGTCGTAACGGACCTGGTGGCCGATGGGATCGAGGTCGTAGTCGATGGGGACGATCTCCCCGGGCTCGACGTCGGAGTTGCGCTTCCGGCAGTCCTTCCACTTCCCGAAGACCGGCACCTCGGCCCGCTTGCAGGCATCGGCCTCGCGCAGGATGAATCGGCAGGCTTCGGGATACCTCTCGCGGAGCAGGTGGGCAGTCGCCTCGCGCTCAGCGGGATCGACGATCGACGGCCGCCGGCCGGTGAGCGCGTTGCGCAGAAGCTCGCCGCCGGAAAGCCGGGGCACCTCGAAGAAGAACGGCGTCAGCGCCTTGGGCATGCCGCCGCGCACCGCTCGTCGCGCGCGCACCGCGACCGCCCGGGCGATGTCCCAGGGCGGCACGTTGGCGGCGAGGTACGCGAGATATCCGAGGTCGAGCGAACCCGGCATCAGGCCGCCTTCTTGCGCGACTCCAGTGCGCTGGCGACGATCTCCTGCATCTCGGCTACGCGGGCTTCCCATCCCTCGCTCCTCACCTGCGCGGCGCGCACTTCGCTCGGCCCGGGGCCGGCCGAGATGGCCGCGGAGATCTCACGCACCACGGAGTCGAAATCGACGCCGATGCGGCAGACGGAGAGCCGCTCCACCTCGGGGATGGCGGTGCTCACCACCGGTAGGCCCGCCGCCAGGTACTCGCGCACCTTGAGCGGGTTGGAAGCGAGGGTCAGCTCGTTGACCTTGAAGGGCATGAGCGCGACGTCGAAGGCCTTGGCGTAGCGAGGCAAGTCCGCGTACGGCTTGCGCCCGAGGAAGTGGACGTTGCGCGCGCCGTCGAGCGGCGACATGTCGGTCGTCGAGGAGCCGAGCAGCACCACCGAGCCGCCGCTGAAGGAATCGGCGACGTGGCGGATGAGCCGCAGGTCCACCCAGTCGGCGATGAGGCCCCAGAAGCCGATCACCGGCCCGGGCAGATGCTTCACCTCATCGGGGATGGTGGTCTTCGGATCGAAGGCCTTGGCGAAGTGCTCGAGGTCGACCCCGTGCTGGACGAGATGGGCGTTGAGATTGGTCCGCGCCTTGTCGAGGCGCAGCTTCTCCGAGGAGCAGATGACCACGTCGGCCTTGCGCAGGAGCCGCTGCTCGAGCTCGCGGATCTGCTGCGCGGGCGCGTCGCTGAAGGCGCTGAACTCGTCCACGCAGTGGTAGACGACCAGCTCCTCGCCGAGGTTGCCGGAGACCGGCGCGCTACTGGGCAAGAAGCTCCAGCTGATGACGTCCTTGAAGCCGAGCTTGTCCATCGCCCGGTTGACCTGGGCGCGGAGCAGCGCTCCGTTCGCGGCCCGCACCATCTCCGACCCGTAGAAGGGAATGGCGAGGGGCGAGAGCACCCAGATGTTGGGATGGCGCTGGCGGATTCCCTGCATGGCGGAGGTCAGCTTCTTGCCGATGCGCTTCAGGTCCTTCGCCGAGGCGGTCGGCTTGCGGTTGCCGATGCTGTTCACCCACAGCACCCGGTTCTCGCGGGCGAGGATCTTCATGGCGTGCATCTTGGAGAGCGGATCGCCGTCCCAGTCGTTGGAGAAGCAGACGATGTCGCGGCCGTAGAGCGAACCCATCGGAGCCTTCCTTTTCGTCGTTTTCGCAGCGGTCTTGATCTCGGGCGCGCGCTCCGAGGGCAGGCGCGCGGGATGGCCGACCTTGTGCTGGCGGAGCCAGAGCTCGTAGACCCAGAGCGCGTAGAGCTCTTCCTTGCGATCGCTCACTCCCCGCTTGTGGTCGTCGAGGAGGCGCATGAGCGGCTCCTCGCCGAAGCGGGCCCGGCAGAAGGAATCGCTGCCGAGGAGTGCCTCGCGAAGCGGCTCGTGGAGCTGCTTCTTGAACCAGCCGGAAACCGGGACCGTGAAGCCCCTCTTCCCCGGCGCCGTGCACTCGGCCGGAAGCCGCTCGTGGGCCGCGGCGCGGAGCAGCCACTTGCCGACGTTGCCGCGCAGCTTGGCGCGCTCGGGCAGCAGGGCGCACCACTCGATGAGCTGGTGGTCGAGGAAGGGAACGCGCAATTCCACCGACGTCGCCATCGTCATCTTGTCGGCCTTGACGAGGAGGTCGTCGGGGAGCCAGACGCGGCGATCGAGCTCGAGCATCCGCTCCAGCGGCGGAAGACCCTCGGTTTCCGCCCAGTGCACCGCCAGGCGATCGACGAGCTTCGCGCTGATCTTGCGCGGCGGCACCAGGCCGCCTTCGCCCGCGCGCAGGATCGACTTCTCCTCGTCGACGAAGGCGCACGAGACGCCGCGATAGCGCTCCTCGAGCGGCAGCGTCGCCCAGTAGAGGTACTTGCGCAGCTTCGGGTTCTTCACGAACCGGGCCGCGAGCGGAGCGGCCGTGTCCACGGCGGAGCCCGCCGCCGCTCGCATCCGCTCGAAGTACAGCATGGTCCGGTAGATGGGGTAGCCCGCCAGGACCTCGTCGGCGCCTTCCCCGGAAAGGACCACGGTGACGTCCTGCCGGGCCCGCTTGGAGAGATAGTAGAGGGGAACGCAGGCCGCGTCCGCGACCGGCTCGTCGAGGTGCCAGACTAGATTCGGCAGGAAATCGAGGAAGTCCTTGGCGGTGACCACCACCTCGGTGTGATCGGTGCCGAGCGCGCGCGCCACGCGGCGCGCCTGATCGAGCTCGGAGGATCCGTCCTCGGCGAGGTATCCGACCGAGAAGCTCTTCACTTGCGGTCCGCCGCTCTCGGCGCGCAGGTCGACCATGTGCGCGGCGATGGCGCTCGAGTCGAGCCCGCCGGAGAGGAACACGCCGAGCGGAACGTCGCTCATGAGGCGGATTTTGGTCGCGTGCCGCAGCCGTTCCCAGAAGTCCTCGGCCAGGTCGCGGTCGTCGCGGCTCTCGTCCGGCGCGGGCGGGTAGACCGTCTTCCAGTAGCGCCGGACGGTGAGCTTGCCGCCGTCGAAGATGGCATACGAGGCCGGCGGGAGCTTGTGGATCTGGGTGAAGGCGGTGAGCCCGGCGGGGACGTAGCGGAGGCTCAGGTAGAGATCGAGCGCCTCTTCGTCGAGCTCGCGGGGAACTGCAGGATCGCAGAGGAGCGACTTGATCTCGCTCCCGAAGGTCAGCCGGTCCTTGCCGAGGTGGTAGTAGATCGGCTTCTTGCCCAGGCGGTCGCGGGCGAGGAAGAGCCGGCGCTTGTTCCGGTCCCAGATGGCGAAGGCGAACATCCCGCACAGCCGCTCGGGAAGCTCTTCGCCCCACTCTTCGTAGCCGTGGACCAGGACCTCGGTGTCGCAGTGGCTCTTGAAGACGTGGCCCTTGGCGACGAGCTCCCGCTGGAGATCGAGGAAGTTGTAGATCTCGCCGTTGAAGGTGATCCAGATGGTCCCGTCCTCGTTGGTCATCGGCTGCGCGCCGGCCGAGGAGAGATCGATGATCGACAGGCGCCGGTGCCCGAAAGCGAGCGGGCCTTCGATGTGGACGCCGCTACCGTCCGGACCGCGATGCGCGATCACGTCGGTCATGCGGGCGAGGAGCTCGCCGTCGGCGGGATGCGCCGGATCTCGATTCAGGAAGCCACTGATGCCGCACATGCAGGGTTCTCCACCAAGGTCGTCGTGTTGTCGTTCGTCTTCGCCGGCCGCGCGGGCACCGCAGGCTCTGCGGCCGGGGCGTTGGAAGCAGTGCCGGGGGCGCCGGTAGCGCCCGAGTAGAGCTCGAGAAGCCGTTGCAGGCAGTCGGTCTTCGCCGCCGTTTCCGGAGCGGGAGCGACGCGCAGCGAAGGATGTTCCTGGGCGGCTTCGAGGAGCGCCGCGGCGAGCGCATCGACGTCGCCCGGAGGGACGAGCCGTGCTTCCGGAGGCCTGGTCCCGACCGAGGAGGCGACGACGGCGCGGCCCAGCGCGACTGCTTCGCGAACCGAGACCGAGTCTCCGTCGGCGAGCGTCGGGCGGACGAAGACGTCGGATTGAGCGATGAGCGCCAGCGCGGAGGGCCGGTGCAATTCGCCGAAGGCGTGGACGGCGGAAGCCGCGGCCTCGCCGCAGAGCTGCGCCACCTCGGCGCCCATCAGCTCGGTTCCCGGTCCGTAGACGACGAGCCGCGCCCGCGAGTTCTGGGCGTGGATGCGCCCGAAGGCGCGGAGCAGTGTCTCCTTCCCGTACACCGGTCCGGGAGCGAGCATCGCGCAGTAGAGGGGGGACGCCTCGGCTCGGATCTCGCGCAGCCCGGGGGGCGGCGTTCCCGGGTGCAGGAACGAGGGGGAGAAGGCCGGCAGTACCTCGATGCGGTCGCCCGAGACGCCGCAGGCGAGGAGCGCGCCGCGGATCTCGTCGCTGACGGCGATGACGTTCCCGAAGGCGTTGGTGACGGCGCAGGCAATCTTCGCGCGCATCGGGTCCGCGGCCAGCCACTCAGGACCGAGGCCCGAGTGGAAAGTGACGATCGGCGGCTGCGGCGAAAGCCTTCCTGCCGCGGCGCAGACCGAGGCGAGCATCCAGGATTTCGGATTCGCGCCGCTGGTGTGGACGTGGATGCGGTACCCGCGCAGCGCGTACCGCGCGAGGTGGGCGGCGCAGGCGAGGTAACCGGTCGCCGGCACCACGCCGTCCGCTGGGAGGTGGCCCTTGCCGACGTCGAGGACCTGACAGATCCCGCCCTGGGCGCGCACCGCCTGGTGCACGACCTCGACGTGGACCGATACGCCGCCGTAGGGAGGCGGGTAGTCGCCGACCAGCAGGACCTTCATGAGGTTCTCGGACGGTTTCATCCCGCTGCTCACTGGAGTTGATTTGACGGCTGTACCTTCGATGTGAAGCTCTTCGATCCGGCGCCTTCGGCGCCTCTACCAAGGGGGAGCCCGCTCCCCCCTGGACCCCCCAAATTCTTCCCCTCAATGGAAACGACCGGTGGCATTGGTTCGCGGGCAGAAAGCTGTGCAGCGCCCGGCAGTCCGGCAAAGAATGCTCAGGCGTTGACAGCGCGGTGGCGCGAGGGCGGCAGGTACATGCCGGCGAACGGGCTGGGCGGGGGACGGGCGGTTCCGGACCAGCAGCGCGTCAGCGAGAGCGCGACGTTGGACGGACGCTGGTGCTCATGGGCGTCCCGCATGGCGGCCTGCCCGACGCGGTGCGCGAGTTGCGCATCGTCGAGCACCTGGACGAGCCGAGCGGCCAGCGATCCCGGTGAGCGGGGCGGGACCAAGAAGCCCGTGCGGCCCTCCCGCACCCAGGTCGAGTGCATGCCGACCGCGGTGGCGACGACCGGCGCGCCGAGCGCGAGCGCCTCGGGCACGGCGTCGGGCTGGTTGGGCGTCCGGCTGGGCGCGACCACCGCGGCCGCGCGAGTGAACAGGCCCGGAAGGTGATCGATCGTCGTGTGGTGGACGAAAGCGCGGCCATGGAGGCCGGAGTGCTCGATCTGCTCCATGAGGCTGCGCGAGTCGATGCCGGCGCCGGCCAGGAGCAGCCTCGGCTCGGGACGGGTCCGGGCGATGCTCGCGAAGGCGAGGAGCAGGTCCGAATGCCCGCGATCGGCGCCGTCGCACGGCGAGGCGCTGACCACCCACCGCGTCTTCGAATCAGCCATCGGCTCGAATACCGCGTGCCCTGCGAGGTCCTTGGTCTCGAGCAGTCCGCGGACCACCACCGTCGAGGAAGCCGGCGCTCCGAGGACGAGGAGGCCTTCCCGGATGGAGGCGCCGCCGCAAAGGGTGCGCTCGGCCATGCGCGCCGCGCGGGCGGTGAGGCCGTTCACGTCGCGCGTGCCCGCCTGCACCACGAAGGGGATGTTCAAGAGATGGGCGACCAGCCCGACCTTGAGGTGGTTCTTGCGCGCGTGCACCAGGGTCGGACGCATCCGCACGAGCTCGCGGGCGGCCCGCACGATCGAGTCACTCTCGATCTGCTCGACCCGGAACCCGAGGCCGCGCAGCTCCTCCGACACGGCTACTTCCACGTCTCCGACGAACGCTACCCGGCGAATCGAACCCCGCATCTGCCACCCCCTACCCGCCAATGCCGCCTTCCCCAGTGCGGCACACCGACCCCCAAGGGCCCGTCTGCTCGCAACCTGGGGAGCTACCCTTGCGGGCGCAAGGTCCGGGGGCGCCGAACTTCGTTCGATACCGGACGGCTCTATTTCTGATGGATCGCCGGCAATTGCACGACCTGGAACGCGCTCATGGGAACCGTCTTCAGCTGCTCGAGATCCGGATCGGGCCAGCGCGAATCCTTCGTTCCCGACACGCCCACGAAGGCGGTGGTCGATTCGTCGATGAGGAACATCCCGTAGTGCTGGAGCGCGACGAGGATGGTGCGCGTCAACCCCGTGTACCGCGTCACGTCGAAGGAAGCATCGAGGCGGACGCGGGTCGCCATCGGAGGAGCGTTGGAGTCGAGGCTGTTGCCGTAGTGCGTGCCGGGATGGACCCAGGCGCGGGCCGCCATACCCGCCGTGAAGGCGAGAGCATGGCGGATCTCGCCAGAGGTGGCCTCCTCGTACCGCACGAGGCCGGCGAACTCCGGCAGCCCCGAAGCCGTAGCGCTCGTCCACCCGTCGGGGCGGAGGGCGCCGGTGCGAAGGTCGAAGACCGCGCCCGCGCCGGCGCGATAGCCCTGCCCCGGCCCGAGCCAGTGGGTGTCCCAGGTCTCGTAGAGCAAGCAGTTGTCCTTGTCGATCACGACCGCGTGGCGGTCGCCCGTCGAGTCCTGCCCTGCTTGAATCGGCACATCTTCGGGAAACGGATAGGGGCCCGGATCGCTCTGCGAGGAGTAGAGGAATTGCATGGGGAGTCGCGGCTGCGTGCCGCTCACCACCGCGTAGGGCATTCCATAGGTCGGGTTGGACCCGAAGTTGGCGTGCAGCTTGAGCGAGCCCGCGCCCATGTGGGCCATGTAGGCGCTGGAGCGCGCATCGATCGGGTCCCCGGAGATGTCCCGGTTCCAGTCGTTGCCGGCGGGAAAGACCGGGCAGGCGCCGATCGACGGCGCCGGGCCGCTCGAGGGCTCGAGCGAAGTGCCCGGCCGCTCCCCGAAGGATCCGCTGCAGGCCGCGCAGAGTGCGAAGAGGGCGGTAATCGTTCGCATGAAGAAGAAAACGAAGGCCGATCAGGCGCCATTCCGGCCGCTCGGCGGCCTCCCGAGGGCCGTTCTCCTCGCCGATGTAGCGCGAAAGTAGGACATACGCCTACTTCTCCACCGCCCATGCTCCCGGCGCGCGAATTCCTGCTGGTCGGCCACTACTGCCACGACACCATCGTCGCCAAGGACGGCAGCATCCGGCTCGCGCTCGGCGGCGCATCCGCCCACGCCTCCGCCGTGCTCTCGCCCCTCGGCGTCGACTTCCACGTCGTGGCCAAGGTGGGCGACGACTTCCGCTACGGCGACCTGGCGCCGCGCCCTCCTCGCGTCATCCGCGGCCACCCGACCACCGCCTTCGTCGACGATTACCGCGGCGCGGAACGGGCCGGCAGGGTGGCCGCGGCAGCGCCACCCATCGACCCGGAAGATCTCGGCGACGTTCCCTGCCGCATCGGGATGGCCCTCGGAATCGCACGCGAGATCGGCCCTGCGACGCTCGCCCGCCTGCGCGATCTCGCGGAGATCGCGCTGGGCGACGCCCAGGCCTTCGTGCGCCAGGTGGACGCGGAAGGACGCGTTGGCATCGCGCAACCGGAGCCATCGCTGCGGCGCGAGATCGATCGCCTCGACTGGTTGAAGCTGTCCCGCAGCGAG
>VBKL01000165.1 GCA_005879805.1 Deltaproteobacteria bacterium
GTCAAGGCGAGGCGGCGACCGCTTCCGGATCGCGATCCGCGTCGGCGGAGCGGCCGAAGAGGCCGCGCAGCGCCACGTGACCGGAGAGCATGAAGATGAGCCCGAGGAGCACCTGCACGCCGAATTGCAGCATCCACACCGTATTGGCGTAGCCCGCGGCGTGGGCGGCGGTCGAGGATCCTCGCAAGAAGGCGTCGGAAACGAAGAGCGAGAGCCCGATCTGCGTGAAGAGCTGGAGCGTTCCGATCATGCCCGGCCCCGCCGGAATCATGACCCCGACCACCTGCATCGCGAGGATGGTTCCGGCCATCAGCGCGGAGAGGTGGAAGCCGAAGGCCGGGGCGAGGAGCAAGAGTCCGAACGCGCTCAGGGACCAATACACCGCGGTGAGCACGAAGAAGAGGATCGCCTTGGCCCCGGAGCCGAGATGAAGCGCGGAGATGAAGGCATCCAGCATGGAAACCGCAGCGCTCGCGAGACGAGGCGAGAGGGGGCGCAGCGCCGCTCCCACCAGCCTGAGCGTCGTCTCGCGCAAGAAGAGCGCGCAGAGCAGAAGCACGCAGAGTCCGCCGAAGCCGAGGGCGACGAGCAACGATGCCTTGCGCGCCGCGGAGGCGTACTCGCCGCTGGCGCCCGAGCCGAGCGCGCGGAGCGCGATGACTCCGAGCAGGCCGATGGCGATACCGTCCACGATGCGCTCGACGACGATGGAGGCCATGGCACCGCTCCGGCGCAGACGAACCCCCGCACCCGCCGGCGGGCGCGCGATGAGCAGCGGCCGGGCGAACTCGCCGAGCCGCAACGGCAGCACCATGAGGAGCATGAACCCGACGGCGCTCGCCGAATTGAGCCGCTTGAACCCGACGTGCCCGAGGGGCTCGAGGAGGATTCCCCAGCGGACGGTCCGGACGAGATGGATGGCGACCAGCACCGCTGCATACGCGCTCAGACGCGCGACGCTCGCCGAGGCGATCGACTGCCCCACGGCGCGCAGATCGGCGTTGCGCAGGGAAAGCCAGACGAAGAACGCGCTCACGCCGAGTGAAATGACGACCCGGACCGTGAGCTTGAGCGCTCGCATGAGGGCGGGACCGCGTAGCATGCGCGAGCGGTCACGTGCAACGAGCGGTCCGCCTCCTTCGGGCGGAAGTCCGAGGCGCGCTCCTCGCCACGCCCGTCAATGAGGCTTGTCGTCGTGCTCCTTGTCCTCGCGGTCCACGCTGGTATCGGGTGCAGGCTCGCCCGGAACGCAATAATTTCCGGTGAACCATCGGCCTAGATCGACCGCGCGGCAGCGTGGCGCGCAGAAGGGGAACGCGGGATTCTCGGACCGGGGACGGACGAGCGAGCGGCAGGTCGGGCAACGGGGCATCGACGGAATCGTAGCGTCCCGGAAGCCCATTTCAATGGGCAGCGCGATCGGACACACACCTCGACTTCCCATTGACTGCGGCAGACGCTCCGTCTAGACGTTGTATGCATGCGCAATGGGGGGGACCCGTCCATTCTGGTCGTGGACGATGACCCGGACATCCTGCAAACGCTCGCGCTGTGTCTCTCCACCGAGGGCTACCGTATCCTGGTCGCGGCCAACGGTCGCGAAGCGCTCGACGTGCTCGAGAAGGAAAAGCCCTCCGTCATCCTGCTCGATCTGATGATGCCCGTGATGGACGGGTGGCAGTTCGTCGCCGCGCTGGAGGAGCGGGGCAAGCGCGACATGCCGCTGCTCATCCTCAGCGCAGACCGCGCCGTGCAAGGGCACGCGCAGAAGCTGCGCGCGAACGGCCACCTGGCGAAGCCCTTCGACCTCGAGGATCTGCTGGTGAAGGTCGCCGAGCTGGTCGGCCGGAAGAATGGCGGCACCGGCCACAACGCGCACCCGCACTGAGCCGCTTTCAGTTCGCCTGGTAGTCCACCGCGAGCCATCCGATACCACCGCGCCCGTCGCGCACGACGATCCAGAACGTCCCGGGTCCCGCTTGGAGCGGCGTCAGCCGCACGAGACCCTTGGGCGGCCTCGTCCCCGGCAAGGGTTCGTCGGCGATCGCCGTGTCGAGGTCCGCGCCGGCGAGCGCAAAGAACGAGTAGCGCGGCGACTCGGTGAGCGTGACGGCGTTCCCCTGGAGATCGGTCGTCGTGTACGTCTCGGCCCCGCCCTCGCCTTCAGCCAGGTGGGGAAGGATCCCGATCGGCACCCCGACCGGAAGCGAAGGCCGGCCCCCACCGAGCACCGTTCCGGCGGGAGCTCCGTCGTTCGTCAGCTCGAGCGACGCGATGCTCGGATTGTGGTTCACGCTCCCGCCGGGCGGGCTGAAGAGAAGGACCTTGTCCGCGAACACCGGCCCGTGAGGATCGCCGTCCGCGACGTTCACCGAAAGCTGTACGCGCACGCCGCCGAAGCCCTTGAGGTCGTCCTCCTGCACGGCGGCCTGGATGATCGCGGGCGGGACCTGCAGCGTCCAGCTCGGACCCTCATCGGCGACCATCTGGGCGGCTCCGATGGAAACGTTCTGCACCTCGTCGCAGCGCCGCGAGTCGGTGGGAAAGCAAAGGCTCCCGCTCGCGGTCATCGCCTCCCGGGGAGCGGGGTCGACGGCGAGCACCCGCACTTGCACGGGGGCGGCCTTCCCCGTCGAAAGATCGATGGTCGCCTCGGGGGGTTCCGCCTGCACGGCGAGGACGCGTAGGTCGCGGACGATTTCCGGTCCTTCGAAGCTCGGCGTACAGGCGGCGGATGCGGCGAAGGCCGCGAGCAGCAGGGGTCGCATCAGAAGCTCGCCTTCAGCCCGAGCGTGGGCAAGATGGGAAGTCCCCCGATGTAACCGTCGCTCCGGTATCGGTAATCGAAGAGGTGCACTTCCTGGTTGCGGTGGTTCAGCACGTTCTGCACGTCGAGATAGACGGCGAGCCGCCAGAGGTCGTGGACGAAGCTGTACTGGGCGCGCATGTCGAGCTGGGAAAAGGCGGGAAGCCGCGACGCCCCGAACGTTCCCGCGTCGGCGACGAACCGGCCGCTGTCCGAGTCGAAGGTAGCGCGCTCGACCGGCGCGGACGGATTGCCCGATACCAGCCGGTAGCGCGTCGAGATTTCCCAGGAGGGCGTCGGCCGGTAGCCGGCGACGACGATCAGGTTGTGCGGCTGGTCGAAAGTGAAGGCTCGCCAGCTCTCGTCGGGAAGCGGCAGGACGTCCGAATGGGAGAGAGTGTACGCGACCCACCCGTAGAGCCGGCCGGTGAACTCGTGCCGCAGGAGCACTTCCAGCCCGTAGGAGCGCGCGAGGCCGACGTTTCCGTAGAGCGGATTGTCCACGATGCCGTTCACCGAGGTGGCTGGCACGCGGGAGACGAGCGCTCCGCGGCGCAGATAGAACCCTTCGACGCTCAAGTTCCAGGCCGGGCTGAACCGATGCTCGGCGCCCAGCCCCGCCTGCCAGGAGCGCTCCGGCGTCAGGTCGGGGTTCCCGATCGAAGGATCGATGTTCGCGGGGTTCGGAGCCTGGTGGTAGATGCCGGCGTACGCCTTGATCGCCGTCGCTTCCGTCGCCGAGTAGCGCGCCCACAGGCGCGGATCGAACACGCCGTAGCCATGGCCGCGCCAGAAGAACTGGTCGAAACGGAGACCGGGCACGAGCTGGAAGCGCCCGACGCGCGCGTCCGCCTCCAGGTATTCCCCGATCGATTCCAGCACCTGGCTGTGGTCGATGTGGAGCGGCTGCGTGATGGCGGCCCCGAGGCCGCGCAGCTGCAGCGAGGACTCGACGTCCGCCTCGACGCGGTAGCGGTCCCAGGAGAGGTCGAGACCCGAGCGCCAGGAGAGCGCGCTGCTCGAGCGGTAGCGGCCTTCGGCGCGCAGCGCGAGCTGGTAGTCGACGAGAGTTGCGGATTGCTGGTTGCGGAAAGCGCCCTGCCCTAGCCCGCTCGAGTCGAACGAGGTGGTGATGATCCCGGCCAGCGGCGAAACCGAGACGGAGAAATCGCTCGACAGGGGCCTCATCCATCCGACGCGGAGCTGGTGCGCCCCGGTATGCGTGTCGAGCACGATCGGTTCGGCGAGCTTTCCGCCCTTCTGCACGATGGCGAGGCTGTCGTCCGTACCGAGGGCGAAGAGCGACAGCTGATCGCCGTTCCGGAGGCGGTGATCGATGCGGGCTTGATAGTCCCAGTAGATGGGAGTCACCGCGGTTACGCCATCGCGCGGGTTGTTGGGCAAGAAGAGCGGCAGGAAGAGATCGATGTAGCTGCGCCGAGCGGCGATGGCGCCCTGCGTGTTGTCCCCGAGCGGCCCCTCGACGAAAGCGACGGCCTGCAGGAGGTCCACCGAGAAGCTGCCGTGCAGGGAGGAATCGGCTTTCCGGGTTCCGACGTCGAGCGCGGAGGTGAGGTTTCGGCCGTAGTAGGCGCCGTACCCGCCTGGATAGAAGTCGATGCGGTCGATGAGCTGCTCGTTGATGACCGAGGGCCCGCCGAGGAAGTGGTAGAGGATCGGGATCCGGTGGCCGTCGAGATAGGTCCCCGTGTCCTGCGGCGGGGTCCCGCGAACCAGGAGCAGCCCGGCCAGGAACGGCGCGCGCGCGAGGCCGGGCAGGTTCTGCACGGCCCGGATCGGATCGTTGAGCGAGCCGGGAACGTTCACGAGCTCGTCGTGCTTGAGGGTCCGGACGGTGGGTGCCTCCTTCGTTCGCTCCCCCTCCACCACGGCGGCGAACTCGCCGACCGAAGTACGCCGCAAATAGACCCGGACCTCGGCGGTGCCCCGGGGAGCGACGTCCAGCTTGCGGCGGTCTTCCGCGAAGTCGAGGGCGCCGATGCGAAGGTCGTGGCTCCCGGGCGGGACCTCGGCGATCTCGAAGGAACCCTGCGCGTCGCTCGTCGCGGCGGCCGCGCCGTCGAGCAGGATGTCGGCGCCGGCGACCGCATGGCGGTTTCCCGCTTCCGCGATCGATCCGCGAATGCGGCCCGCATCGAGCACCACGGTCGTCTGCACGCGGCGTTTCTCGATCACGAAATGGTAGACGTACCGGATCCGCACCGGAGCCGGCTGGCCGTCGATCTCGGCCGGCGCGAAGCGGAAGGAGCGGATCGCCGCCACCGCCGCCTGGTCGAAATCCGGCGCCGCGCCCGTCACCACCTCGACGTTCGTCACCCCTCCCGCGGCGTCGATGTCCACCAGGCAGGAAACGTCTGCCGTCTCGCCCCGCTCGAGGCGGTCCTTCGGATAGTCGGCGGCGTGGAATTCGATCAGCTGCGGAGCCCGGGTCAGCTCGGAGGCCTTCGGAGGCGGCGGAGGCGGGGGCGCCTCGCGGACGTTCTCTCCCGCCTGGGCGAGCAGGAGCGCTACGGCGAGGGGCAGCACGGAATGCACGACTTTCCCCGACGCCGCAGCGTGCGGTCAAGGAAGCGCGGGGGCGATCCGCAAGGGAGAAAACCCTGCCGCTTGCAGGTCGCGGGCGGCGCGCTCGAGCACCCCGTCGTCGAATGCAAGCACGATGGCGCAGTCTCCGCCCCCGGCGCCCGAGGGTTTCGCGGCCGCTCCAGCGGAAGCGGCGATGGCACAGGCACGAGACAGCTCGGGGGTGACGATGGCCACCTTCGCCTCGTCGCCGAGCGCGCCCATGGCGGCGGCGGCACGGCGGACCGCATCGAGCGCCGCCTCGCGCGGCTCCTGCGATCCTGAGCGCGCCGCCGCTTCCAGCGCGTCGCGCAGCGCGTCCCGCGCGGCCGAGATCGCGCCGCAGCGAGCGCGGTACCGCGACGGATTGCCCCGCGCGAACTCCAGCACTTCGCCGACCAGGGCGCGGCTGTCGGCCGGCGCTCCCGTGTAGGCGAGGAGCAGGCGCAGATCGGGAGCGAGCGGCAGGCGGCGGACGGAGAAGGGCGGCGCCCGCAGCACCTCGCGGGGATCCTCGCCGATCCGCAAAGGACGCTGCACCGTCACCTCCAGAAGTCCGCCCAGCGCGCAGGCCGCGACGTCCGCGCCGCTACCTCGGGCGCCCTGCTCGTCGAAATGCGCGGCGGCAGCGAGGGCGGCGATCTCTTCGCCAGCAACCGGCCTCTCCTGCGCGGCGCAGGCTGCACGAACCGCGAGGACGGAAGCCGCGGCGCTGCCTCCGAGGCCGATCTTCTCGCCGTCCAGCGCGAAGTCGTTTTCGTAGAGGAGCGCGAATCCGCGCTGGGGGCGGTCCTCGGCGGCGCAAAGCCTTGTCGCGACACCGGCGGCGCGGGCAGCGAAACGGACTTCGTCCGCGATTCCCCCGGCCCAGCGGATACCGTCCGGCGTCAGCTCTCCTGCCACGAAGGAGCCACTCGGACGGTGGACGATCTCGATCTTCTTCGCGGCGAGCGGTCGCAAGGAGGCGTTGAGGAATCGATCGACTCCCACGAGCAGCGCGGCGCCACCGGGTTCGAGAACGGCATACTCGCCGGCGAGGAACGCCTTTCCCGGCGCGGCGAGCTTCACCGGTCGCCCTCCACGACCCGTGCACCTCCGGCAGGCGCGCAGACGAGCACGTCGCGCACGCCGGCGATCGCGCGCAGCGTACTTTCCACGCGCGGCGCGTCTTCCGGTGCGCAAAGCGCCACGACGTGCGGGCCCGCGTCGATCGTCGCCCAGGCCCCAAGCCCCCCGTCGCGCAATCGGCGCAGCGCCTGAAGGCAGGAGACGGTCGGCGGCTCCCAGTAGAGGATGGGGGGATTCGCGGCCAGCGCATCCGCGTGCATGCGCAGCGCGTTGCTCTCGGCGAGCGCACCAAGCGCGGACAGGTTCCGGTCGCGCAACAGAGCGCGCGCCTCGAGGTAATCCCGCCGGCACTGCGCGATGAAGGCGGCGTGATACGGGGAGGTGTCCTGCGAACGCTTCATGCCGTCGCGCGAGCCGACGTCCTTCTTGCCTTCGCCGCACAGCGCGATGACGGCGCGAATCGGCAAGTGCCCGGGGGGCGCGACCTCCTCGGCGAACTCGTCTTCCCAGACCGCCCATCCGCCGGGAACGCTACGCGCCGCCGAACCCGACCCGCGCCGGGCGAGCGCGGACAGCTCCCGGGAGGTGTGCTTCTGCCCGGCCGCAGCGCAGGCTGCCACCGCGAGAGCCGCGAAGCCGCTGGCGCTGGAGGCGAGCCCCGCCGCGGTGGGAAAGGAATTGCGCGACTCGATGCGGGCGCCCTCGCCGATGCCCGCGGCGTCGAGCAAGAAGCGGGCGCGGCGAAGTTCGCCCTCGCCCGCCGCGCGGCCATCGAGTACCAGCGAGTCGCTCGGAACGCCCAGCTCGACGGTCGTGGTGGTGAAGAGACGGTCGAGCGCGATGCTCAGCGAAGGCGATTCCGGCAGTAGCAGCGCCTCGTCCCGCTTCCCCCAGTATTTGACGAGCGCGATGTTGGCGTGGGCGACGGCGGTAGCCCGCCTCACGACGCGATCTCCGCCACGAAGGACTCGAGGCGGGCCGACGCGACCGCCTCCGAGAGCGCCGCGGCATGACCACGATCGCGCGCAAGCCCGATGGCTGCACCGCCGCCTCCCGCTCCGGTGAGCTTGGCCCCGAGTGCGCCCGCCTTGCGCAAGAGGCCCACCAGATCGTCGAGCTCGGGACAGGAGACGCCGAGAAGGCGGAGGACTTCTTGCGCCTGGTCGAAGCGCGCGCCGAGATCGAGGAGATCTCCGCGCTCGATCGCCGTCGCTCCGCCCCGCGCAAGCTCGCCCAGCGAAGCCAGCATCGGGTCGTACACGTCGGGGCGGGCGGCGCGCCTCTCTGATAGAGGCAGGACCGTCGAGCGGGTGCCGCGCGCGATGCCGGTGAGAGCGACGCAGAGAAAGACCGGAGCGCGGAGGCGCACCCGCTCGATCCGGGGAGGCTCGCCCCGCCGGAAGAGGATCACGCCTCCGTTCGCGGAGATCGCCGGGTCCACGCCGGACGGAGCACCATGGAAATGGCGCTCGAACCCGAGGGCGAGGTCGGTCGCGCGCTCGTCGGTACACGCACGCCCGGCGAGCTGCGAGAGGGCGCGCGCGAGGGCGACTCCGACGGCCGCGCTGCTGCCGAGGCCGGCGCCGAGCGGCAGCTCGGTCTCGATCTCCGCGCGAAACCGCGCCGGCGCGCCGATCCTCTCCGCCATCTCCAGGGCCGCCTCGAGCAGCTCGGGCGGCGGAGAGATTCCCTGGGGGGAGCGGACGGCGATGCTGGCGTCCGGAGACTCCGCGATCTCGATGCGGACGCCGCGATGCAAGGCAGCCGCGAGGGCCGGATGCCCGTACACGACGGCATGCTCGCCGAGCAGCAGGATCTTTCCGGGCGCCGAAGCGCGCGCCCTCACGGAGGCGGCTCCAACTGGGCAATCCAGCCGCGCAGCGGCTCCAGCACGACCGGACGCGACGAGCGCAGACCCTGGATGTCGCGGGCGCCTACCAGCAGGCAGGCTGCTCGCAGCGCCTCGATGGCGCCGCGCAGCTCCGTCCTCGCCGCCTCCGCTCCTCCGCGCTGGTGGGCGCGCACCATCGGCAGCGCGAAACCGGCCAGGTCGGCGCCGAGCGCGAGCGCGCGGGCCGCGTCGAGGCCGCTGCGAACGCCTCCGGAAGCGATCACCTGGACGCGAGGTCCCTTCCTCCGGCCGAGCACCTCCACCGCGGCGCCCACGCACGCGGCGGTGGGAATGCCCCAGTCGCTCAGGAGCTGTCCGAGTCCGCGCGCCGCGTCGTTCTGCGCACGCAGCTGCTCGACCCGCGTCCAGCTGGTGCCGCCGGCGCCGGAGACGTCGATGGCGCGCACGCCGCGCTCGCGGAGCTCGCTCACCACCTCGGGTCCGATCCCGCAGCCGGTTTCCTTGACGACGAGCCGCTCGCCGAGCTCGCCGGCGACCCGGCCGATGGCGTCGAGCTGTCCGGTGAAGTCGCGGTCTCCGCCCGCCTGCACCAGCTCTTGCGCCGGATTGAGATGGATGCAGAGGCCGTCCGCACCGATCAGCTCGATGAGGCGCAAGGCGGCATCCGCCCCCCGCTGCACGAGCTGCTGCGC
>VBKL01000166.1 GCA_005879805.1 Deltaproteobacteria bacterium
CTCCGCGAGCAGGCGGTAGGCGCGGTCGGCGCCCTTCTCCGGTCCGAGGTAGTAGGCCTTGTCGAAGTAGACGGGATCGATCGACTCGGTGGGGACGAACTCGCTGATTTCGATCTGTTGCGAGGCCTTCTCCTCGAGCGCCTTGAGCTCGTCCGGGGTGAAGGTGACGTAGCGGTCCTTGGAGAACTCGTAGCCCTTCACCATCTGGTCGCGCTCGACGATCTCGTTCTCGTCGCGAGGGCAGATGTACTGCTGTTTGAGCCGGCCTCCGCACTTCGCGTGCAGCAGGTTGAAGGAGATCGCCGCTTGCGCCTGGGTGGCGGAGAAGAGGCGGACGGGAATCGAGACGAGACCGAAGGAGATGGTCCCGGAAGCAATCGAGCGGGCGGCCATGGAGCCGATGATAACGTACCGGTGCGGATGCCCAACTTCCCGTCTTTTTCGGGCAGGACAGCTTCTGCCGGCGTCGCGCCCGCTCCGTTCCGCGTCGAGCAGGCCGCAGGAGCGCGTCCCCACTACCGGATCGTGCTCGGGTTTGCGACGGATCCCCGCGCCTTCATCCTGCAAAAACAGCCGTCGCCGGACCCCAAGGACAAGCGGCTCGCCATCAGCGTGCCGGCACCCGATCGGCCGTTCGAGGAGTCGGCGAGCGCCATCCTGTGGGATCGCGGGATCTGCACGCCCGTTCAGCACGAGTACGGGCCGGGCAAGCTGCTCGTCGAGCTGAAGGGCGTGAAGCTCCGAGGGCTTTGGACCTTCATCCGCACAGGCGGGAAGGAATGGCTCCTCATCAAGGAGACCGCTGACTCGCACGTCCGGCGAGGAGGCAGCTTCGCGGACGACTCGGTCGTCTCGGGCTTCACGCTCGAGGAGCTGGGCGCGGCGGCGGGGCGCGCGGACGAGGTCTGCGAGGAGCTGCAGCGGGCCGGAGCGCCCCGGGTACCGGTCCGGGCCGCGGAGGCGCAGCCGATGCTGGCCGAGTACCGCCCTCGCGCGTTCAGCGACCCGGCGTGGGTGTTCGAGCTCAAGTACGACGGCTTCCGGGCCATCGCGGCGCGGGAAGGCGGTCGGGGCTGCTTGCACTATCGCAGGGGCTCCGAATCGAGCCTTTCCTATCCGGACCTGTGCGCCTCGCTGCGGGCGCTGCCGTACCGTCACGCCGTGATGGACGGCGAGATCGTCGTCCTCGACGAGCGAGGCCGTCCCAACTTCCAGCGGCTGCAGAAGCGCGCCCTGCTCACGGCGCCGCGGGATCTTTCCCGGGCGGCCGTCGAGCTTCCCGCCACGCTCTTCCTTTTCGACCTGCTCGGCTTCGACGACTTCGACGCCCGCCCGCTGCCCCTCGAGATGCGCAAACGGCTTCTGCGGCGATTGCTTCCCGCCGGCGGCACCGGGCCGCTCCGCTTCGTCGAGCACATCGAGGAGCGGGGCGAGGAGATGTTCCGCTCGGTGCGGGAGCTCGGCCTCGAGGGCGTGGTCGCGAAGCGCAGGGATTCGCCCTATCGCGCCGGACGGCAGCGCGACTGGATCAAGCTGCGGGCCGACCGGACCGCGGAATTCGCCGCCGTCGGATTCACGCCCGCGGAGGGATCGCGCACCGGATTCGGAGCGCTCCATCTCGCGTATCGCGAGGAGGACGGCTTCGTGTACGCGGGCCGCGCGGGCAGCGGCTTCGCCGAGGCGGAGCTCGATTCGCTGCGCAAGGAGCTGGAGCGCGACCGCGTGCCCAGGCCGGTTTGCAAAGGCCCGCTGCCCGCCGGTCGGCGCCACGTCTGGGTGAAGCCGCGGCGGGTGGTCGAGGTCCGCTACAAGGAGATCACCGAGGACGGCCTGCTTCGCGCACCGGTCTTCCTGCGTTTCCGGGACGATCGATCTCCCGAGGACTGCGTGCGGCCCGACGACCCGTCCGGGCGGGACCTCGCGGAACCGCCACCCGTCGTCTCGGGCCGCAAGGTCGTCGCGAGCAATCTCGAGAAGCTCTTCTGGCCCGACGACGGATTCACCAAGGGCGACCTGCTCGCCTACTACCGCGACATCGCGCCCTGGATCCTTCCCTACCTGCGCGATCGGCCGGTGGTGCTGACCCGTTTCCCGGATGGGATCGCCGGTAAGTCCTTCTTCCAGAAGGATGCGCCGGGGCACGTTCCGGACTGGATCCGCACCCACCGGATGAGGACCCTCGGAGGCTGGCACGGATACGGATCGAAGGAGGCCGCCGCGGAGCCGCGCGACATCGATCACTTCGTCTGCGACGACGTCGAATCGCTCCTCTATGTCGTGAACCTCGGCACCATCCCCTTGCACATCTACGCGGCGCGCGCGGGCACCGACCGTGCCGACTGGTGCATCATCGATCTCGACCCCAAGGAAGCGCCCTTCGAGTGGGTTGTGCGCCTCGCCCGCGCGACGCACGAATTGTGCGACGAGATCGGCCTGCCGAATTTCTGCAAGACGAGCGGACAGAAGGGGCTGCACGTTCTCGTTCCGCTCGGAGGTCAGTTCACCGAGGAGCAGGCGCGCGATCTCGGAGTCTTGCTCGCCCACGCCATCGAGCGGCGTCATCCGGACATCTCGACGACGGTGCGTGCGCCTCTGTCGGCGCGCAGAGGGAAGGTCTATCTCGATGCCCTGCAGAACGGACCGGGAAAGACCATCGCGGCGCCGTTCTCGGCGCGGCCCGTTCCGGGGGCCACCGTGTCGATGCCGCTCAAGTGGACCGAGGTGAACGGGAAGCTCGATCCGAAGAACTACACGCTGAAGACTGCGCCCGCGCGACTGAAGAGGCTGGGGAAGGATCCGATGGCGGAGGTGCTAGAGCTTTCGCCCGACTTGGAAGCGGCGCTGGAGGCGCTGTCGGAAAGGCTAAGGTGAGTTTGCGAAAGCAAAGACGACATCCAGACCAAGGCATGGGTACCAGCCGCGGGTTGAATGGACCTATCCCGCGCCTTGTTTGACTGACAGGGTAGGAATTCCTACAATGATGGTATGAGGTCGGTCGTCTCGGAAAAGGGCCAGGTCACCATTCCCAAGCCCGTCCGGGAGAGACTGGGGCTGAGACCGGGCACAGAGATCGAATTTCAAGCTGTTGGCGGCCGCCTGGTCGGCCATAAGGCGGCATCCGGAGATCCCTTCGCCAAGTGGCGCGGGCGCGGCAAGCTGCCCAGAGGGAAGACCGCCGACCAGTACTTGAAGGAAATCCGCGGTGCGCACCGCGATTGATACGAGCGTGCTGCTCGACGTGCTGGTGACGATCCGGCGCATGCATCGGGGTCCGAGAGCGCGCTCCGGCGTGCCGCCGCCGAAGGAGCACTCTTGATTTGCGAATGCGTCCTGGCGGAGCTCGGTCCTTCGTTTGCGCGGCCAGCCGAACTGGACGAGTTCCTCTCGGATCTCCAGCTTGAGTTCGTTCCCTCCAACCGTGAGAGCGCGCTGCTCGCGGGCGCGATGTTCCGGACGTATCTCGCCCGAAGGCCCCGGCGTGCAGGCGCACGGGTGGTGGCTGATTTCCTCATCGGCGCCCACGCGCAGTGCCTTGCCGATCGACTTCTAGCCCGTGATCGCGGTTACTACCGCGACTACTTCAAGGGGCTATCGTTGCTCGTTCCGTAGGTGATGGACCCGACGCGGTGGCTCACGGCCCCTTGATCTTGGTATCCACCCCCATCACCTTCGCCGCCGCGTCCAGATCTTTCCCCGCCGAATCAAGGGCGCGGTGCACCTTCCGCGCGATCTCCTGGCGATCGGCCCCGCCCGACGGCGTCGCGGGGACGGACAGGGAGCGAAGCTCTTTCAGCGTCTGCGCCAAGGTGGCGCGAGCGTGGGTAAGCGGGGCCGCCCCTTTTTCCCACTTGCCGCGGGCCATGCCGCTCAGCTCCGCGAGCGACCGGTCCGAGTCGGTGATCGCGTTCTCCGCCGAGTTGAAGAGCGTGACGCTGTGAGCGCGATCCCAGGCCGAAATGGGCTTGCGCGAGAGGTGGAAGAGGCCGACCACGTAGAGCCGCGCCGCCTGCAAGTCGATGTTCGCCAGGTCGAAGGCCTTCTTCGCCAGCTCCGACGGGGTGGCCTCGGGAGAGCGCCGCGCCGTTCCGCCGTCGGCGTCGATTCCGGCGTCCGGGACCGCTCCGCCGTCGGCGACGCCCGCCTGCGTGCCTGCATCCGAAGCATCGCGGGCCGGGGCTTCCGTTCCCTGCGCGAGCGCGAGGACGGAGGCGAGCAGAGCGGATGCGATCATGGGTTCTGCTCCTCGACCAGGTGGAGGAATGCGCGCCGCAGCGCCTCGAAGGGAACGGCGCCGGTGATGGGGGCGTAACCGGGAACGAGGAGGGCGGGGATGCCGTGCACGCCCTCCGCCAGCGCCTCCTCGTGCTCGGCAAAGACGCGCTCGCGGCAGTCGTCGTCCGCGAGCGCACGCTCGACGAGTGCCTCCGCGTCGGGAACCGCGGCCTTCCGGACACAGTCGGCGAGGACCTCCCCTGAGGAGATGTCGCGCAGCTCGACGAACACGGCGCGGAAGAGCGCATCCTCGAGCGCGTCCATTGCTTCGGGGTGGCTCCCGGCCACGGCGGCGGCGACGCACTGGGCGGGAAGGCTCGAGCGCGGATAGGGCTGCCCCACTTCCGGGATGGCGAACCCGAGCGCCGGCTCCATCTCCGCGGCGCGCTTGCGGTGCGAGATGACGTAATCGTCGTAAGCCGGACGCTGACCCTCGCCGGGCAGGAGCAGGTACGCGCGCCGCTCGAAGGCGACGCGTCCCTCGAGCTCGCGTGCGAGCTTCTGGCGGCGCCCGGCCGCCACGTAGCACCAAGGTCAGAGAAAATCGTCCCAGTAGCGGACCTGCAGCATTCGCGAAAGCTAGTCCTTTCCCATCCGGCCGACAGCCACGAACAGGCCGCCTTCGTGGGCGAGCTTGCCGGCCCACGAGATCTGCGCCAGCGCGTCTTCGACCACCCAGTCGTCGCCCGCCGGCTGGAAGAGATCGGCCGAGCCGGGGGGATCGGTCCCGAGCAGCGTGTCGGGAACCGCGCGGAGCCATTCGACGCCGTTGTCGCGGAACCAGCCGCGGACTTCACCGACGGTGTGACGGTGCTCCTCGACGTGCCGGTACTGGTCTCGCAGCCACGCTTCGCGGCGCGCAGGCTCGTTGCGGCGGGCGCGCAGCACGGAATCGAAGGGGACCAACCGGAAACCCGAGAGCCGCGCGAGGCCGCGCCGCAGCCGATGCGGAATCCGGGCGACGGCGTTGTAGAGACCCACGATCACCGTTCCGCCGGGGCGCGCGAGCCTGGCCATCGCGGCGAAGGAGGAGGGCGGATCGGGCGTGTGGTGGAGGACCCCGTTCGCCAGGACGACGTCGAAGGTCCCTTCGCGCAAGCCCGGTGCGCGCAGGTCGGTCTCCACGAAGAGCGCGCGATCGATGCCGAAGCGCAGGCGCGCGGCTTCCGCGAGCCGCAGCGACGGCCGCGACAGATCGGCGCCGACGACGACCCGGTCGGCCGAGGCGAGGAACAGCGACATCTGCCCGGTGCCGCACCCGAGCTCGACGATGCGGGCGTCGCCCGCGATCGAGCCGTCGAGGAGGCGGGCCAGCTCGCTACGCCCGGCGCGAGCCCGCAGCGCCGCGTGGCTGTCGCGCGGCGGATATCCGGGGAAGGGCGCGTCCGCGTAGAAGGCGCGGACCGCCTCGGTGCGAGGGTCGGCATCGAGGCGCAGCTCGGGAATCCCCTCGGGCGCGGCGTACTCCCGTCCGCATCCCTCGCAGCGGAGGCCGGTCCGGAACGCGCCGCGGCAGCTCGGACAGGCGAGGAGCTCGAGCGCCCGGCGCTGCATCAGAAGATCGCGTAGAGGAACGGCGCGAGCGCTTCGACTCCGGCGGCGAAGGCGAGGATCGCTCCCGTCGCGCAGAGGAAGACGACGAGCGGGACCAGCCACTTCCGGCCCGATTCGCTCCGCCACAGTCCGGCTGCTCCCTCCGCGATGGAAGGCGCGGCGCTCGCGACGACGACGAGCGTGCGTACGAACCGGCCTCGCCGCTTCCTCATGCAACTGCCTCCTCGGGTGCCACGGCTTCTTCGCGCCTCTTCGCCACCAGGTCCCGGCCGCACACGAGCAGGTCGATTCCGGAGCGGCGGAAGGTCGAGTACGCCTCGACGGCCCGGCTCACGATCGGCTCGCCCGCGAGGTTGAAGCTGGTGTTGAGGAGGACGGGGATTCCGGTCCTGCGGCCGACTTCCTCGAGGAGCGCGTGGAAGCGGGGAGCCATCTCCCGCTCGACCGTCTGCACACGCGCGGTCCCGTCGAGGTGGGTGACGGCGGCGAGGCGGGCGCGAAAGTCGGGCCGCACCGGAAAGACGCCGCTCATGAACCGGCCCAGGCGCTCCGCCGCGGGGGAGAGCTCGAAGAAGCGCGCCGCCGCCTCGATGGGGACGGCGGGAGCGAAGGGACGGAACTCCTCGCGGAACTTGATGCTGCGGTTGAGCTTGTCGCGCATCGACGCGTCCGAGGGCGCGGCGAGGATGCTGCGATGCCCGAGCGCGCGGGGACCGAATTCGCCGCGGCCTTCGACCCACCCGACGATGCGTCCCCGGCACAGCTCGTCGGCGACCCGGCGGACGACCTCGGCGTCGTCGCGCAAGCGGTCCACCGGCAGTCCGTCTTCGCCCGCGATGCGCGAGACGTCGCCCGGTTCCGGGCCCCAGAAAGGATGGTCAGGCATCTCGCAGTGGGGGCGGTGGAAGTGCAGGCGATCGACGCAGAGCGCGGCCCCGAGCGCGCAGCCCGCGTCGCCAGGCGCGCTCGGAACGAAGACGCGGGAGAAACCCGATTCGCGCAGGATGCGCGCGTTGGCGCAGCCGTTGAGCGCGACGCCGCCGCCGAGACAGAGATCGTCGAGCCCCGTCTCCTGGTGGAGCCGTCGCGCCAGATCGACCAGCGTCTCTTCGAGGACCCGCTGCACCGAGCAGGCCACGTCGGCGAAGCGGCGGCCGTCGTCGCTCGAGAGATCGATCGGATCCCAGGCGTCGCGGGGCGGTCCGAAGACATCGACGAACTTCCGCGAGAAGGAGCGCGCGGCGGACAGATGATATTCAAAATAATCGAGATCGAGCGCAAACGCTCCGTCGGGCGTGCGGCGGAGGATGCGCCGGACCTCGTCGAGATAGCGGGGCTCGCCATACGCGGCGAGGCCCATCACCTTGTACTCGCCCTCGTTGACCGGAAAGCCGAGGAAGGCGGTGAAGGTCGAGTAGAGCATTCCCAGCGAATGGGGGAAGCGCACCTCGCGCAAGAGGCGCAGGTCCGCGCTGCCGTCGTCGCGGATTTCGCCTGTACCCAGGGAGAAGGTCGCCCACTCGCCGACGCCGTCCGCGGTGAGGATCGCGGCCTCGCGCGTCGGCGCGGTCAGAAAGGCCGCCGCGGCGTGCGCCTGGTGGTGCTCGGTGAAGAGGATCTTGCGCCCGCGCACCCCGAGCTGCGACGCGATGATCCCCTTGATCCACAGCTTCTCGCCGAGAAGGTTGCGCATCGCCTTCGGGAAGCTGCGCGCGGTGCGCGGGAAGCCGCGCAGCGCCAGGGTGAGGACCCGCTCGAGCTTGAGCATCGGCTTCTCGTAGAAGACGACGGCGTCGAGATCCTCGGGCTCGAGCTTCGCTTCCTCCAGGCAGAAGTCGATCGCGCCGATGGGAAACGCGGCGTCGTTCTTGCGCCGCGACAGCCGCTCCTCCTGCACCGCGCAGACCGGAATCCCGTCGACGACGAGAGCCGCGGCCGAGTCGTGGTAGTGGGCCGAGATGCCGAGGATGCGCATCAATACTGGCTCCTCGCGTCGGGAAGTGCGCGGGACGGGGCGAACCCTTCCGGCTCGCGGCGTGCGGCGCGGCGGGCGAGAAAGACGAAGGGCGGCAGCAGCACGAAGTACTGGACGCGCAGGATGAGCGAACCGATCACGCCCGCCAGCGCGGCGGCAACGCGCAGGTATGCCTTCCACAGCCTGCCCAGCCGGGCCTGCCAGATGCGCCGTCGCGTGCGCGGACCCGCGATGCGCGTCAGTTGCGCGTGCGTGTAGCTCATGTGGAACGCCTCGTCGTGAAGGATGCGACGGAACAGGTCGCGCGTCTCGGGGTCGTGCGCGAGGGACTTCTGGTAGATGACGAACCGCTGCGCCGCCGCCTCCTCGGAGAGATGGAGGAAGGCGAGCAGCGATTCGTCGCCCTCGGACTCCACATGGAGGTCGTCGAGGCCGCGCTCTCCGGGAGCGAAGAAGTTCGCCTCGAAGGAGACGCTCCCGCCGCGGGGAAGCGAATGGAGCAATTCGCGTCCGCGGGCGCGGAAGAGATGGGCGTGGCGCTCCTCGTCCTGCGCGTGGCGCAGGTAGAGGCGGCGCAAGAGCGGATCCCGCGTCACTTCCGCGGCGCGCGATAGATCACGGCCGCCGTCCGCCTCGGTCTCCGCGAAACGCAGGAGCTTGAGCGCGCGGCGGCCGGGGTCTTGCCACACCCATCGGTGGAGCGGCAGGAGCGCTCGATCGAGCGCAGTGGCGCGCAGCGACCGCAGCGGCTCAGCCATTGCGCTCCTGTACCACGCCCCGGACGCGGGCCGCGAGCGGGTCTAAGCTACCGTCGTGCGCCGCACCCTTGCCGCCGCCGTGGCGCTCGTTTTCGCCGGATGCGGCGCCGCGCTGCTCGTGTGGGCTTGGCGCTTCGATGGCGCGTGGTTCGAGCGGCACTCCGTCGTGCCCTGCTTCTGGCTCCCGCCCTCGCCCGCGCTGCATTTCTCGGTGCGCGCGGCGCTTGCGATCGCGGGTCTCTGCTGTGTGCTGCTCGCTCCCGCAACCGTCCGGTTCGTCGAACGGCCGGGGGCGGGCGCGGCGACCGCGCGTATCTGCGTCGCTTTCGCTCTCGCTCTCCTCGCCTCCGAGTCCACATTGCGGCTCCTCGACGGGAAAACGGCCTTCTGGCGCTCCGCGAAGATCGAGTTCCGCATCGGGAGACCGGATCCGCGATTCGGCTGGGTGCTCCTCTCGCGCCGGAGCACAGTGCTGCAGGTCAGCCACTTCCGCCCCATTCGCTACACGGTCGACGCGTGGGGCGACCGATCGGACGCCGCCGACCACGTGCCGGACCCGTCGCGCCCCAGCATCGTCGTGGCGGGAGAGTCGGTCGCGGCCGGGCACGGACTCGAGTACGCCGACTCGCTCGCGGGCGTCCTCGAGCGGGACCTCGGCGTGCAGGTGGTGAACGTCGCCGCAGGTGGATACGGGACCGATCAGGCGGCCCTACGGGCCCTCGATGCGCTCGCGCGGCTGCAGCATCCCATTGCGCTGGTGCAGACCTTCTTGCCGGTGCAGTTGCAGCGCAACGTCCAGGACTACCGGCCGCGCCTCGTGCTCCGGGACGGCGCGCTGGTCCTCGCCCCCGCCGCGAGCGGCCTGTTCGCGGGAACCCGCCTGCGCGATCTGCTCGTCAACGAGATCCCCGTGCTCTGGGACGGCAAGCTGCGGGAGTCGCTCGCGGTGACGGCGGCGGTGGTCCGCGACGTCGCCGCGAAGGCGCGGGCGAGGGGAGCGAAGCCCCTCTTCGTCGTCCCGGCCTTGGATTCCCAGCGAGACCTGGGCTGGCTGATCCGGGCGCTGTTCGAGGATCAGGGGATCCCGGCGGTGGTCCTCCCAGTCGATTCGGCACATATCCTGCCATACGACGGGCATCCGGACGCGGAAGCGACGAAGGTCATGGCGGGGGAGGTGGAACGGGCGCTGGGGCTGCAAGTCGCAGCCGGGCGATGAGGACTCGCCCGGGCCAGTTGCCCTGCGAGCTCACCACCCCATCCGCACCGCCAGCCACAGCGCTACGAGCAGCCCCACCGCGATGGCGAGCATCACCGCCACGCTGCTCACGAAGTACGTGTAGCCGATGAGGATGATCCCCACGACGAGATGGGGCGCTCGCTGCTGCTTCTTCCCGTATACGAAGAACCCCACCCCGACGGCGCTGATGAAAAGGGCCAAGAACAGCGTGGCGGGATCGAAGGACATCGCGGCTAGTACACGATCTCGTTCTGCGCCCGGACCGCCGTCATCGCCGCGAGGTTCACCACGTCCTGCAGGCTCGCCCCCTGCTGCAGGACGTTGACCGGCTTCGCCATCCCCATCAGCACCGGCCCGATCACCTCCGCGCCGCCGAGGCGCCAGAGCAGCTTGTAACCGATGTTGCCGCTGTTCAAGTCGGGGAAGATGAGGACGTTGGCGTCGCCCGTCAGGCGTGCGAAGGGGAACTCCGTCTCGCGGACGGTCTGCACGACCGCGGGATCGACCTGCATCTCGCCCTCGATCTCGAGGCCCGGCTTCCGGGCGCGGACGATCTGCATCGCCCGCCGCACCTTGGCAGGCGACCCGCCCGGGTCGGTGCCGAAGTTCGAATAGGAGAGCATCGCCACCCGCGGCGTCAGCTGGAACTCGCGCGCCATCTCCGCGGTGGAGATGGCGATCTCGGCCAGCTGCTCGGCGGTGGGATCGGCGTTCACCGTGCAGTCGGCGAAAAGCTTCAAGTCCTTCTTGAAGGCGAGGATGTACGTTCCCGCCGCGAGCCGTCCCTCGGGAGTGCGGATGATCTGCAGGGCAGGGCGGATGGCTTCCGGATAGCTGCGCGTCAACCCCGTCACGATTCCGTCCACCTGGCCCTGGTGCAAGAGCATCGCCGCGAAGACGTTGCGCTGGCGGATTCGATAAGCGGCCTCGGCGTACGACATGCCCGCCCGCTGCCGCAACCCGTAGAGCTGGTTCGTGTACTCGACGATCCGCTCGCTCCGCAGGGGATCGACGATGTCCAGGTCGGCGATGGCCCCGAGCCCCGCCTCCTTCGCGGTGGTGAGGATCTGCTCGCGGTTGCCGAGCAGCACCGGCGTGCAGATCCGGTCTTCGACCAGGATCTGGGCCGCACGCAGGATGCGCGGATGGTTTCCCTCGGGAAAAGCAATGCGCGTCCGCTTCCGGCGCGCTTTGCCGATCACCACGCTCATCACCTCGTAGGTCCGGCCCTGGCGCTTGCGCAGCTGCTCGATGTATTCGGCGCGGTCGACCCGGTAGCGCGCCATGCCGGTGTCCATCGCCGCTTGCGCCACCGCGGGCGCGACCCAGGTCAAGACGCGTGGGTCGAACGGCTTCGGGATGATGTAATCCCTGCCGAAGCGGAAGTTCTGGCCGCCGTACGCAGCAGAGACCGATTCGGGGACGTCCTGCCGTGCGAGCTGGGCCAGGGCCTGGGATGCCGCGAGCTTCATCGGCTCGTTGATGCCGCGCGCCCGGACGTCGAGCGCCCCGCGGAAGATGCCGGGGAAGCCGAGGACGTTGTTCACCTGGTTCGGATAGTCGCTGCGGCCCGTGGCGATGATCGCGTCTTGCCGCGCATCGAGCGCCAGCTCGGGAAGGATCTCCGGCACCGGATTGGCGAGAGCAAAGATGATGGGGTTCTTGGCGAGCGTCTTCAGCATCTCCTGGGTCAATACGCCCGAGGTGGAGAGCCCGACCACCACGTCCGCGTCCTTCAGCGTCTCGGCGAGCGAGCGCGGCGCCTCGCCCTTCGCGAAGGCGCCCTTCCACTCGTCCATGTCCTCGTTGCGCCCTTTGTAGACGAGCCCGTACTTGTCGCACATGTAGACGTTCTCGCGCGGCACGCCGAGCGCCACGTACTGCTCGGCGCAAGCCACCGCCGCGGCGCCCGCTCCGATGAACACCACCTTGATGCCGTCGATCTTCTTGCCGACCAGGTCGAGGGCGTTGATGAGGGCCGCCCCGGTGATGATCGCCGTTCCGTGCTGATCGTCGTGGAAGACCGGGATTCCCATCGTGGCGCGCAGCCTGCGCTCGATGACGAAGCACTCGGGACTCTTCACGTCCTCGAGGTTGATGCCGCCGAAGGTGGGCTCGAGCGACTTCACCACCGTGCAGAAGGCCTCGATGTCGGTGACGTTCACCTCCAGATCGAAGACGTCGATGTCGGCGAACTTCTTGAAGAGGACGCCCTTGCCCTCCATGACCGGCTTCGCGGCCCAGGCGCCGATGTCGCCGAGCCCCAGCACGGCGGTGCCGTTGGAGATCACCCCGACGAGGTTTCCGCGGATCGTGTACTTGTAGGAAAGATCCTTGTCGGAGGCGATGGCGAGGCAGGGCTCCGCGACGCCGGGGCTGTAGGCGAGCGACAGGTCGCGAGCGGTGGCGACGGGCTTGGTCGGAACGACCTCGATCTTCCCGCGCCGTCCTGTGGAGTGATAGTCGAGCGCCTCCTTCTGGAACGTGCTCCAATCCTTGCTGTCGAACGTCGTGGCCATGCGCGCCGATGTACCACGCATGGGACGCGTCCGATGCGTAGCGGTAGGATGAAAGGCGGAAGGAGCTGCGAATGGCGAGCGCCGAAAAGTACCAGGGAGGTCGGATCACCTGGCGCAAGGATTACGGCCCCGACCTGTGGTCGGTGCGCATCGCGCCGGACAATCCGATTTCCTTCGAGCCCGGCCAGTACGCGACCCTCGGCGTCGAGGACTCTGGCAAGGTCATCGAGCGCGCGTATTCGGTGGTCTCCTCCCCTGCCGAAAGCGAGCTGGAATTCTTCTTCGAGCTCGTTCCGCAGGGGCAGCTGACGCCCCGGCTCTACGAGCTGAAGACGGGCGACCGGGTCCTGATCCGGCACCGCGCCAAGGGCGCTTTCACCCTCGACCGCAGAAACCCCCACAAGGACCATTTCTTCGTCACCACCGTGACCGGAATCGCCCCGGTGGTGAGCATCGTGCGCACGCTGCGCAAGGAACCGGTACCGGACGTGCGCATCGTCGTCTTGCAGGCTCGAGAACGGCAAGGGAATCCTCCTGCGCCGCGGATGCGATCGGGAGAACATCCACGTCGAGGTCTACTGGATGCCCAAGAAGGAGAAGACGCCCGCGCCCGCCGCTCCGCCTTCGCCATAGACGTCCGCCGCGGGCGGTGCGAGTCTTCCACCATGCGCGAGATCCTGCCGGGGATCTTCACATGGCCGTGGTTCAGCCAGCGGCACGGCTACGATTTCAACGGCTACCTGGTAGTCGACGGTTCTGGGAACGTCTGCGTCGATCCGGTCGAGATGGACGAGAAGGTCCTCGCCGATCTCGCCAGCAAAGGCGTCTCTCGCATCGTGCTCACCAATCGCAATCACTTCCGGGCGGCTGCGCGGGTGAAGGAGCGCACCGGGGCCGAGGTCGCAATCCATCCGGCCGACGCGCAGTTCGCGCGAGACAAAGGGACGCCCATCGACGCCGAGCTCGCTCACGGCGGGCGGGCAGGTCCGTTCACGGTCGTCGACGCGCACGGCAAGTCGCCCGGCGAGGTCGCCCTCTACTGGCCGGAGCGGCGGCTGCTCGTCGTCGGCGACGCGTGCGTGGGCAAGACTCCGGGCGAATGCGCGCTGCTCCCCGATGCGGTCCTCGACGACAAGCCGGCGCTCTGTGCATCGTTGCGCCGCCTCGCCGCCCTCGACTTCGACGCTCTGCTGCTCGGCGACGGCCATCCGGTCCTGCAAGGCGGACGGCAGGCCTTGGAGCGGCTGCTGACGAGGCTTCCCTCGTGAACGCGCCGCACGAGCTGCTGTCGAGGCTCCTCACCGCCCATCCCTGGCACGGGATCGCGCCTGGCGACCCTGCCAGCTCCATCACCGTATACGTCGAGATCGTCCCCACCGACACGGTGAAGTACGAGCTCGACAAGGAGAGCGGACACCTGCGCGTCGATCGCCCCCAGCTCTATTCGAGCCAGCCGCCCTCCCTCTACGGGTTCGTGCCGCAGACGTATTGCGGCGACCTGGTCGCGGCCCGCTCCGCGGAGCGCAGCGGCGTGGCCCCTTTGCGCGGCGACGGCGATCCGATGGACGTGTGCGTGCTGAGCGAGAAGTCGTTCGCCCATGGCGGCTTCCTCTTGCGGGCGCGCGCCATCGGCGGGCTGCGGATGATCGACGGCGACGAGGCGGACGACAAGGTCGTCGCCGTGCTGGAGAACGACCTCGGGTACGGGACCATCCGCGATCTGGCCGACGCGCCCAAGGGCCTCATCGATCGATTGCGGCACTATTTCCTGAGCTACAAGCAGATTCCCGGAGCGGGTCCGCGCAAGGTCGAGATCTCGGAGGTGTACGGCAGGGACGAGGCGGTCGAGGTCTTGCGCCGGAGCATCGAGGACTACCGCAAGACGTTCGGCGCGCCCGAGGAACGGCTGCGCCGGCTGCAGGCGCTCCTCGGCGAGGGCTG
>VBKL01000171.1 GCA_005879805.1 Deltaproteobacteria bacterium
TGCAGTGGTCTTGCAGGCCGTCGCCGGGATCGGGGGACGCGGGCGCTTCCGATTGCCGCGCATTCGAGCCGCGGCCGATCGGTCCCAAGACCACGGCCGTTCCGCGGGCCCAGCGACGGGGCGCCTCATGGCAATCGGGGCGGAGGTTCGAGCACGTCCTCCTCGTCGTGCTCGAGAACCAGGACTACGAGGCCGTTCTGCGCGAGCCGTACTTCCGCAGCCTGGCGCGGCGAGGCGCGCTCTTCACCCACTACGACGCTCTCTTCCATCCTTCGTACCCGAATTACCTGGCGCTCATCGGCGGAAGGTATTTCGGCACCACGGGCGACGAGCCGCTCGACATCCGCGGGTCCGCGCGGACCATCGCCGATCTCCTCGAGGCGAAAGGGCTCACCTGGCGGCAATACGCGGAAGCCTATCCCGGAGGCTGCTACCGGGGCGAAGCCGCCTCGGGTCCGCTCTACCGGCGCAAGCACGTACCCTTCTTGAGTTTCGACTCGGTCGCGAAACGTCCCTCGCGCTGCGCCTCGATCGTGCCGGCGCTCGCGTTCGATCGCAGGGACCTCCCCAATTTCGCCTTCTATTCGCCGGACATGTGCCACGACGGCCATGACGTCTGCGGGAACGCTTACGATCGCGTGAAAAGCGCCATCCGGAGCGTCCCCGGCGCGCGCTACTTCGGAGTCGTTCCCCCGAAGCTGGCGCAGTCGGCGAACTGGCTGGAAGGATTCCTCGAGCCGATCCTCGCGGATGATCGGGTCATCAGGAACACCCTCGTCGTCGTCACCTTCGACGAATCCCTCAGCGATGACAACAACCACATCTACACCGTGTTCCTCGGCGACATGGTGCGTCCCGGGGCGCGCGTGGACGGCTGTTACGACCACTACGACTTGCTACGCACCATCGAGGAGAACTTCGGTCTCGGGACGCTGGGCGCGGAGGACGCGAAGTCGGACCCCATCGTCGAGGGCGTGTGGCAGGATGCCCGTCAATGACGCCATGATGCCGCTCCTATCGGGAGGCGACATGGCCACTGCAGAGCGGTCGCGGCCGCCGGCGCTCACCATCCGCGAAATCCACGCTCGGGCCGTCCGGGTCCCCATGCGAAGGCCGCTCGGTACGAGCGGCGGAACGATCGCGTACGCCCCCCTGGTCCTCGTGGATCTCGAGACCGCCGAAGGCGTGCCCGGCAGGGCATATGTCTTCGCTTATTCGGACCTCGGTGCGCGCGCGCTTCCGCAGCTCTTCGCGGGCATCGCCGAGATGGTCCGAGGCGATGCCGTCGCGCCGGTCGCCGTCGCGAAGAAGCTCGTGGCGCGCTTCACGCTCCTCGGGCGCGAAGGGCTCCCGACGATGGCGATGGCGGGACTCGACGTGGCTCTCTGGGACGCGCTCGGCCGCGCCGCGGGCCTTCCGCTGGTCCGCCTCCTGGGAGGCGAGCTCGCGCCGGTGCGGGCGTACAACAGCAACGCGCTCGGCCTGGGGGCGCCCGAGAAACTGGCAGACGAAGCGATGGAGCTGCTCGCGGAGGGCTTCCACGCCGTGAAGCTACGTCTCGGGCGCAAGTCCGCCGCCGAGGATCTGCGCGTCGCCCGTGCGGTGCGCGCGAGGATCCCGGCCGACGCGCTCCTCTTGAGCGACTTCAACCAGGCGCTGACGGTGGCGGAGGCAACCGCCCGCTGCCGTGCCCTCGACGGCGAGGGCCTCTACTGGTTCGAGGAGCCGGTGCGGCACGACGACTACGCGGGCGCAGCGAAACTCGCGCGCGAGTTCGCGACGCCGATCCAGATCGGCGAGAACTTCCTCGGCACGAGACCGATGGCAGCGGCGATCGCGGCGGGCGCGGCGGATTACGTGATGCCCGACCTGGCTCGCATCGGCGGCGTCACGGGATGGCTGCGCGCCGCCGCGCTGGCGGATGCGGCGGGGATCGAGATGTCCTCCCACCTCTACCCGGAGGTGAGCGCGCACGTTCTCGCGGTGACGCCAACGGCCCACTTCCTCGAGTACGTGGACTGGGCAGCGCCGATCCTTTCGCACCCGCTCGCGATTTCCGATGGCCTGGCGATGCCCCAAAAGTCGCGTTGCGCGGGGCTGGGGACCCCGGCGCGGGCGAGCGATGTACCCCGCAGGCCCGCCTCTGTCAACGAGAGCGGGCGCCAGATCGCGCGTCCTTCCGCGCCTGCGCGGGAACCCCGCTACTACCGACTCGGGACGCCGCGCGAGGACACCTGTGAATGCCGCTTCCACCGCAGCGGAACGACCATTCCGCGCAACGTCGCCGAAACGCGCCCGAAGCGCTCTGTAGCACTGGCCCATTGCTCGCAAGAAAGCGGGGGCTTGGATGCGCTCAGGGGGTCTCGGCATGGGTGGGGGAAGGCGGTTGGCCGGCTGGCTGGTCTACGGGCTTGCGATGGGTGCGGCGCTCAGCTTCGCGTGCGCGCGGGGAAAGGGGTCTGAGTCGGGCTCCACTACTTCGCCTGCGGGCGGCGGCGATGTGGATGGCGGCACGGGTACGGGGGGCGGCGGTGGAGGGGGCGTGGACGCGGGGCAACCGGATGCAGGCACCGACGGCGGGGTCGACGCCGGCGTCACCTTCGGCGGACCGGGTCCGTGGCCGGCGACGAACGTGACCTTCACACAGAAGGACGGTCTGCTCGGCGGTGATCTGGGTGGCGGCGTCGTCGGCATCAGCACCGACGAGACGCAGAACATCTGGGTCGCGACCCACGGCGCGCTCTACGTGATGCGCGCGCCCACGGCGACACGCCCGGGCGACACGACGTTCCACCTACGCTTCGACGGAAGCAAGGGCCAGCACTTGACGCCGCCGAACAGTTACGCGCCCGATACGGACCTGCACCTGCAGAACAACGCCGTCGAGTACTTCGACAACGGACTCTCCGGCAACGGTGCCCCGCAGAACATCTTCGGAGCCGCGTCGGATCCCGGCATCACGGAGATCGTGGGCGGCGGCCCGAACGAGGTATTCGTCGGCTACCACAGCTTCCACGATTTCACGAACCCGGATCCCAACGACTCGACCTCGCTCGATCCCAACCGGCACACCGGCAAGATCGACCGCGTCCGCCTCAAGGACGATGGAAGCATCGAAGTGGTGCGGTTCGACCTGGTGAGCGGCAACACCACCGCGTTCTGGCACTGCCGGGACATCCAGCGCATGGTCTTCGATCACTTCGTCCACAAGCACGAGCTGTACGCCGGGACCGAGCACGGCATCGACAAGCTCACGCCCGACAAGTGGTTCCAGGCCTTGGATCAGAACGGAAAGCCGAAGGCATGGGTCTACACCGACAACCAGTACTGGATGGCGGACCATCTCCATCCGCGCGTCTGCAAGCACCAGGAGTGCAGCCAGACGAATCCGAACGCCAACACGCAGATGATGGGCGACTGGAAAGGGCTCGCCATCGGCCCGGACGGCGATCTGTGGGTGGGCGGCAAGTGGAGCGCCGGCAAGATCATCTATACGCCGCTACCCGCTGAGCTGGACGCCAACGGCGTACCAAATCCAGGGGGCAAGGCGGGGTGGTACCAGCGCCTCGGAGAGGATGCCTACAAGCACGTCTTCGGCGATCCGTGGTGTGGATCGGCGGGCCAGGTCAACAGGTGGAACGGCTCGCAGTGGGTGCTCGTCTCCTGCCCGGCCTTTAGCGGATCCCCGCCCGTCTTCATGCCTCCGATGGAAGGTGATCCGGTCTTCATCAACGGCGTCACCGTGGCGCCCAACGGCATCGTCTGGTGGTCGAGCCCGCAGTACGGCATCGCTTCGTTCGAGGAGAAGGTCGGATTCAAGTACTTCGATCCCTCCGCCATGGGCGTCGCCGGGAGCGTCACCGACATCGTCGCCCTGCCGGATGGGCGGCTTGCCATCGGCTCCAACGGCGGCGGAATCACGCTGTGGGATCCCGCGACGCACACCTCGAAGTCCATCCGCGCGGGCGCGGGATTACCCGACAACACCGTCAACCGCATGGAGCTGGACATGATGGTGAACCCGCCGGTGCTGCACGTCGCGACAGGGACCGGCGCCGCGTCGATCCGCGTCTTCCCGTAAGGGGCGCGCAAGAAAAAAGCCGGCCGCCCCGCGAAGGGACGGCCGGCTTTTTCATGACTGCGGATTCGTGTCCGACTACGCCGCGAGACGGCGGCGGCGCAGCGCGAAGAGCCCGAGGAGCGGTAGCGCGAGCCACATCGACTGGAAGCCGGTGCTCGAGCATCCGCCGCCCTGGGGGAAGCCGATTCCCGCCGTCGTCGTGGTCGTCGTCGCGGGGGTGGACGGCGCGGGAGTCGTCGTCGGAGGGGTCGGGTCCCCGGCTGGCGGCGCCTGCGTCGTAGGCTGCGGCGTCGGCGCGGGGGCCGGCGTCGGATCGGCCGGCCACACCGATTCCTTCGTCTTGCCGGCGATGACGCCGTCGACGTACGCGACGCCCGGTGCACCGTCGGTCCCGTAGACGTGGGTGCCGTCCGGGTAGAGCAGGTTCGGGTCGCCGATGTGCAGGTTCCGGTAGAGCCCGATGAGCATGTAGTTCTGCATGTTGGGATACTTGTTCGAGCCCATGTGCTTCGGCAGCACGTTCACGCCGTCGATCCACATCTCCAGGTAGCCGATGCTGGGATCGGACGACCACTTCGCGTGCATGACGAAGTCATGCCAGTGCCCGCGCAAGAGCTCGGTGAGGTTGATGGTCTCGCGGCAAGCGCTGGTCTTCTGATCGACGAGGCACATCTCGATGAACTTGTCTCCGCCCCGGATGTAGAGGGGGGCGGACCCGCTCTCCACACCGCCGCTGGCGCTGTGGTGCCATTCGACGATGGAGCCGGCGGGCGAGCGCGAAGCGGGCGTGCCCAGCTCGTCCCACTTGGGGTAGCTCCCGACATAGTCCTGCGGCCAGAGCACCTGCCACCGGTACCAGCGTTCGTTCCCCTCGTCCTCCCACATCTGCGTGGGCGGGCTGAGGATGCTGCGCTCGTCCGAGTAGGTCCGGTAGACGTCGCCGTACTTCACCTCGAAGCGGACCGCGTGGTGGCCCTCGAAAACCGGATCGGGGTCGTTCGTGATCTGGATCTGCTGCGGACGGATGACCTGCGCATTGCACCAGCCGTTGTCGCCGAAGTTGCAGTTTCCCGTGAGCGACGAGGCGCCCTCCTCGAAACCGCCCCGCCAGATG
>VBKL01000172.1 GCA_005879805.1 Deltaproteobacteria bacterium
TCCGCGCTCACCACCCAGACCGTCAGCGGATCTCGCCGGAAGCCGGCGGGACGAGAGGCTCGCCCGCGTCGAGCGGGTAGAGCTTGACCTCGTTCCCTGCCCGGACGAGCCGCTTTCCGACGGTGGGGAAATCGGCGATCTCGAACTGCCCCTTCTCGCCGCCGGTCAGGTAGACGAGGTCCTCGCTGCCGTGGTTGCGCAGATGGTGCAGCACCGAGGGCGTGCGGAAGCCGATGAAGTCCCCGGGGCCGATCTCGTGCTCCGCGTCTCCGATCCGCGCCATCCCCTTTCCAGAGAGCACGAACATGAACTCCTCCTGCACGTAGTGGTTGTGCAGGATGAACGACTCCTTCCCGGGTGGTACGCGGATGAAATAGAGGCCGACGCGCTGCAGGCCGACCAGGTCGGACAGCGACCAGCCGTGGATCTCGGAGTTCGGGTTGAGGGGATGCTGCTGGCTCTCTTCGGGGATCTTCGCACGATCGCTGGCGCGGATGATCCAGGGCAGGTCGTCGGGCATGTCCGACTTGTAGCCGAGGCGATCCGCCCGCTCAACGCCGCCGGAGCACGTGCAGCTCCACGGCGTCGCTGCGGCCGTCGGGACGCAGCCGCGAGGCGGCGACACCGCGCTTGCGCAGGTAGGCGATCACCGCTTTGGCGCGGGCGTCGTCGGGCGCGGAGATGCCGAGGAGCTCGATCTCCGGATGGGACGAGAGGAGCCTCGCGACATCGTCGAGCATCGCTTCCTTGGCGGGAAGGCGTGAGCCGCGGAAGGCAACGGGCCGGGCGAGCTCGAGCCGGTCGCCCGACAGCGCCGCACCGGGCATCGCCGGCGGAAGCGGCAGCGCCGAGACGCTGGGGAGATCGGGCATCGAAGGCAGCGCGTCGGCCTGCGCAACGGTGCGCTTCTTGGTCGCCTTGGCCGGCGGCAAGGGCGGAAGCTCCGGGAGCGGCAGGATCGTCACCTCGTTGCCGCGCGGCTTCGGTGCCGGAGCCGGTGTCACCGCGGCGACCGCGGCTGGCTTGTCGTCCGTATTCTCGGGACTCGAAGACGGCTTGGGCGGCGGCGCGGGCTCGGCTTCGACCTGATGGACTGGGGAAAGCGGACGCACTGGAGCGGCCCGCGCGTTCGGATTGCACACCGACGGCGCGTAGCCCACGCCGCCGATGATGCGCAGCCCGGGCGTGCCGACGCCTGCGACGAGCCCGCCCCCGATACCGAGATCGAAGGTGACCGGGCCCGCGCAATAGGAGATGCCGCCACGCCACTCGGAGGGCACCGAGCCCGACGCGAACCCGGCCCGCAAGAACGAGGCGCCTTCCGCCTCGAACACGACTCGCTGGGGGGCGAGCGGTCCGCCTCCGGGAAGCCACACCACCGCCGCGCGCAGGCCGATCTCGCTGCCCGTCTTCACGGTCAGCACGTCGCGCGAGGGCCGCATGCGAAAGTACGCGTTTCCGAGCAGATCGATCGCGGAGCGCGACGAGAAGGCGACGCGGTACCCGACGGCGGCGAGGCCTTCGCTCTGCACCGCCGAATCGCCGAGGAAACTCTGCTTCTTCGCCGTGGGTAGGTCCGCCGAGGCTTGCACTGCGAGGTCGAACCCGGCTCGCTCCTGCCGCAGGATGCCCGCGCGCACCGTGGCGCGCAGATCTCCGAGGCCACTCGCGAGCGTGGCGCCACCCCTCACGTTGCTCGGGACACCGGAGAGATCGCCGCTCTGTTGTACGAGAAACGGCAACTGAAGGCCGAGCGAGAACGGGCCGGCAACGTGACCCTGTGCCGTCAGCCATCCTCCGGCGCGATTGCGGATGAGCGCTTGGGACGCGCCGCCGCCATCGGGCACGAACACCAGGGGACGACTTTGACCCACCAGAAGCCCGCGCGCCTCCAGGGCCGGTTCCCCATCGCTGGGAGGCCGCGCGCCTTCCACGCCGATGACGCCGTCTCCCCCCGAGGCGGGCCGGAAATTGTCCAGCCCGAGATCGGTACCTTCCGCGCGGGCGACGCCCGCGCTCGCCGCGACCACGACCGCGAGCGCCACTCCCTTGCGTCGCCGGGAAAGGAGCGGAACGAGACCGAGGAGGAGGAGCGCGGCGTATGTGCCGGATCCGCCGGCGCTCGAGCATCCGAACGAGCTACCCGCGATCTGGCCGCCGAGGCTGACGTCGAACTGGGTGCGCGAGGACTGCGCCGTGTTGCCGAGGAAATCCGTCGCCGTCGCCTGCGCGAAGTGAGCGCCGGTCGTGACCACCCCGGCCGCGACGGAGAAATGGCCGGACGAGTCGGCCGTGACGGATGGGAGCGCCGCGCTGTCGTCGATCTTCACCGCCACCGTGGCGCCCGGTTCGGCGGTGCCTTCGATGCGGACCGGAACCGACAGCGTCCCGCCTGCCGTAGGAGCCGCGAACACGGGCGTCGCGGTTCGCGACTTCACTCGGATCGAGGCGAGCGTGGAGGGCGAAGAGAGTCCACCCGAGGCGTCCACTTCGTAGGCGACGACGGCGTGATTCCCGTCCGGCAACGCTGCCGGCGGCGCGCAAGCCCAGTCGGCGCCGGCACCAACTACCCGGCAAAGCGCGGCCGCCACGGTGCACGCGGTGCCCTGCTCACAAAGCCGGATCTCGGTCCCGTCTCCCACCTTGTGCCCCGTGAACGACGGCTTTGGGTTCCTCGTCGCCGCCGGGGCCGAGACGCTGGTCGGACGCGTGTCGACGACCAACGCTGCAGGAGCCGCGGGACCGAGCGACCCGTTTGCCTCGAGCACCGCTGCGGTCGCCGAATACGCGCCGTCGAGAACACACGGCGTCGTCGTGCAGGCCGGAGCCGCAAGCGTGAAAGGACACGACCAGCGGGCGGCGCCACCCAGGATGGTCGAAGGCCGATCGCAGGACGCGGTGAACCCGTTCGTTCCCGTGAGCACGACATGCACCGTCGCGCCGACCGCGGCGGCTCCGCCGACGCCATCCGCGGCGGTGCCGCTCGCGACAACAACGTGGCTATTCACGATTCCAGAGCTGATCGTCGCGACCGGCGGCCGCGTCTCGAAGTCGGAGGCGACTGCGGGAAGGCCCGCGCTTCCAGTCAGATCCGCGATGGAGGCCGTTGCAGTGAAGCACGCGGCTCCCGGGCTTTGGCAGTCGGGCAGATTGACGGTGCTGCAGTTCCAGGCGCCGGTCGCGTCGGACGACACGGCGCAAGCACAAATCCCCGCTGTCGCATCCCAGCTCCAGCTCCCGCCGAACGCGGCGCATTGCGATTGCGTCACCCCAGCGCCGTTGGTGCTCGTCAGCTCGACGCGGATGGCGTTCTGCGCCGCGGTGGGAGTCGACGAGCCCGAGATTCGAGTCCCGACCACGGTCGACACCAGCGGCGCGGGAGCGGCGATGGTGGGTGCACCCGCAGGACCCTGACCGACCGCGATGCTGATCGGGTCGTCATCGTCGCGCCCGAGCGCGTCGGACACCAACGCGACCGCGGTGCCGGTCGCGACACCGGACTCGTCCGTCCGGAAGCCGAATCCGGAAGGAGCATTGCCGCGA
>VBKL01000173.1 GCA_005879805.1 Deltaproteobacteria bacterium
CCGCTGCGCGTCTTCGGACACGTCAGGGCCGTGAGGCGCTCCGGGTGCTCACATCTGCCGGAACAGATACAGGTAGTTCCGGCTGACCGGCAGGACCTCGCTGCGATTCTTCAAATGGATCTGCGCGGTCTCGTTTTCCCCGCGCGTGATGTGGCTGATGGCATGCAGGTTCACGACCACGGCGCGGTGTACCTGGACGAAGTCAGCGGGATCGAGCTGTGGCAGCAGTTCCTTGAGTGGCGTGCGGATCAGCGCCTCGCCCGGAGCGCCCTCGCTGCGCCAGGCGATGCGCGTGTACTTTTCGTCGGCGCGCAGGAAGTCGATTTCATCCACCGGGATCAAGCGCAGCTTCTGTCCGACGGACGCCCGGATCCAGCGTAGCGAGGTCTGCGCAGTGTCCTTGCGCAGCCGCGCCGCCAGCTCTTCGAGCAAGGCCGTGGCGCCCGGGGCAGGGGATCCGGCGCGAATTCTCTCCTGTAGCCGCGCCACTGTGTCGGCGAGGCGCGCAGGCTCCACGGGTTTGAGAAGATAGTCGAGCGCTCCGTGCTCGAACGCCGCAACCGCGTACTGGTCGAACGCGGTGACGAACACGAGGTGGGCACGGCGCCCGATCTGGCCTGCCGCGTCCACGCCCGACAGTCCCGGCATGTGCACGTCGAGAAAGCAAATGTCGGGCTGCAAGGCTTCGAATTGCTCGACCGCTTCGCGGCCGTTGCGAGCCTCGGCGACGATGCTCAACTCCGGCCAGGTCTGCGCCAGCATACGCGCCAGCGCCTTCCGCAAGAGCGGCTCGTCATCAGCAATCAACGCCGTCGGATGCCCGCCGGTCATCACAGACCCCGGCGCGCCGCGAATTCCAGTTCTGCCCGGACGCCGCGCGGCGCGAGCGACGTCACATGCAATCGAGCATCTTGACCAAAGACAAGCTGCAGTCGCTCGCGCAAGGCGGACAGGCCGGTCCCAAGCCCATCGCCAGCCCGCTGCAAGCCAACTCCGGTATCGATGACTTGCACCCGGCACCGATTGCCGGCCTCCGTGACACGGACTTCGATGCGACCCCCGTCCTCGCTCGGATCGATACCGTGTCGCACGGCATTCTCGACCAGCGTCATGAGCGTCATCGGAGGGCAGCGGAGCGCGAGGGCGGTTTCGTCGACGTGCAGCGCGAACTGCAACCGGTCGGGTAGGCGCATGCGCATCAACTCGAGGTAGGCGCGCACCAATTCCAACTCCTGTCCGAGCGTGCTGACCGGCTCGTGTAGACGGGGCACGGCGGCACGCAGATAGGCGATGAGACTGCCGAGCACCGTGGAGGCCTGCGGCGAGCCCGAGTCCACCAACTCACGCACATTCGCGAGGGTATTGAAGAGGAAGTGCGGCGCGACCTGCGCCTGCAGGAGCCGCAGGCGGGCATCGAGTGCGTCCCGCTCGAATTCGCTGCGCTCCAGATCGAAGGCCAGCGCCTGGTGTCGAGCGAGCGCGTCCTTCTGTCGTACCAGCGCCGCCAGGGCCACCCACGGCGCGAAAAGCAAGCCGACGACGGTGAGGGTCAAGAAGCCGTTGAGCCGGTCGGCAACGCGCCAGAACGGCGGTGCGCCGGTATCCGTCGACAATACGAAGATCGTGAAGGTCGCCGCGGGAATGACCACCGCCACACCGGCGATTTGCAAAACCCACCGGGCGAGCCAAGGAGGTAGCCGCTTCGGCCATTGCTCGAACAGGCCGAATAGCAACATCGCGCTGAGCCCGATCAGGACGGTCCGGGCCAGTACCGATAGCAGCCCGGAGGTCCAGCCCAGGCTGATCGGCCACCCGAGCAAAACCGAAAACAGCAGGGTGATGCGTAGTCGCCGCCATCCCAGCACGCGTGCGAGGCCTCGAGAATGCTCCGCGGAGCGCGTGGCACGCATGCCGGGAGGATAGGCGCGCACTCCACCCGAAGCCATCCTGGCATGCGGCGTGAGCCTGGCGCGAAACCAACGCCGCCGTCCGTCGGCGCCGGGCGTCGTTCGTCCGTCCGGATCTGTCACTCGTCGCAAACCCGTTGCGAGGCTCCCGGTGGCTTGGTGATCCTCGGCCATCCATCGCTCGAGTCGAACGAGGCCACACCATGCAAACATCACCGCGTTTCAAAGCCCGCGTCACGGGCGTGTTCTATCTCCTCACGCTACTGGCCGGGATCTTCGCTCAGGGCTTCGTCAGCAGCAGGCTGGTCGTCCATGGCGACGCCGCAGGCACGGCGGCCAACATCCTTTCGCACAAGAGCCTGTTCGAGTTGGGTTTCACGGTCTACCTCATCGAGATGGCGTGCAATGTCGCCACGACTTCGCTCTTCTATGATCTGCTCGAACCGGTCAGCCGGAGCGTCTCTTTGCTGGCCGCGTTCTTGGGCCTGGCCGGCTGCGCAATCAAGACCGTCAGCCGCGTCCTCTACCTGGCCCCTTTGTTGCTGCTGGACGGAGGGCGTTATGTGAATGCATTCGTCCCGGAACAGCGTCGCGCGCTGGCCCTCCTCTTCCTCGAAATCAATGAACATGGCGCAGGGATCGCCCTCGCGTTCTTCGGGTTCTATACGATCTTGAAGGGCTACCTGATTTTCAAATCTACTTTCCTACCTCGAATCCTGGGCGTGTTGTCGGCACTTGCCGGTCTCGGTTGGCTGACCTTCCTGTCACCGACGCTCGGATACCGTATGTTCCAATACATCGCCCCTGTCGGCTTCCTGGTGGCAGCAGCGACGATCGTGTGGCTCCTCGTGTTCGGCGTGAACGAAACGCGATGGAAGGAGCAGTCCCGAGCAGCAGCCATGGACGCTCTGGCTTAGCTTCCGGGACCCCGCCTGTGTAGCCGGCGGCGGCGCGCAATCGATGAGTTGACGGCCCTAGAGCGCCGCCACCAGCGCCTTCAGGCCGTCGGACGGCGTGGCCTTACCGTCGATGACGGGTATCCAGTGCTTGTCGAGGAGCGGAAGGTAGCTGCTCCACTTGGGCACCCGCTCCCAGAGGTGCTGCGCCTTCGCGTACGGCACATGATCGGGACCGAGCTGCCGCTTCACGACTTCACCCGCGGTGAAGAAGAGCAACGCGTGCCACAGGTCATCGTGGCCCGGCTTGCCCGTTTCCTCTAGCGCCGTGCGCAGCTCGCGGGTGAGCGGAAAGATGAGCGCGTGGCCTGCTTCGTGGAAGAGGGACTCCACCGCTGCCGGTCCTTGATGGCGCTCGTCCGTCGACGAGATGGCGATGAGCACGGGCCCCAGGATCGTATAGGCGCCGACGGGTCCTGCGAACGCCGTCACGTCGGCGCGCATGGCGCCTTGCGGTGGCGGGCCGCCGAGCGCGGCCGCCATGTTCTTGGCCACCGTCGAGCCATGCTTGGCGAGCAGCGGCTGCAGCGCCTCGATGAATCGCGCGTCGGCCTTCTGATCGGAGGGCCAGATGTGCTCGCGATAGACCGGCGCTACCGCCTGGAGAATGGCACGTAGCTTCGGATCGACACGCGATACGTCGTCGCCATCGAGCGCGCGGCGCGTGGCCTGGGTGGATGTCCTCGGTTGTGACTGTCTTGATTGGTAGGCCTGCCAGCCCGCTCCTGCGGCATTGACCCGCCGAATCGCACCTCAGGGGACTTGAACGAAGTCGAATTACAAAGACATCTTCAACGGGAAACAGTTGGCGTGGGAGGTGGTGATCAGCAAGACCAACCACTGACCGAAACCGCGGGCGGTTTCAGCGGTAGCCCGCGCCGGGGCCGCCGCTCCGGTACGCGGCGGCCCTGTCGGCGCGATGGCGTCTGCTACGGCGTGAGCTTGACGATGCGGGTCGCCCAGTTGCCCAGCGAAGCGCGCGTTCCGCCGCAGCTCCCGAAGCTGGGGCCGAATCCGGCTTCATAGGTAGCGAGATTGCAGCTTTGCGCGATGTACTCCGTCGCGAACCAGATGGAGTTGCCGTCGACGGCGGCCGCTCCATAGTCGCCCCACCGCGGACGGCCGCCGAAGATGTTGGTGTACTCGGTGAAGCCGTCTTGCAGACCGGCTCCGGGCTTCACGATGTGGACGTCGCCCGCGCCCACCACGGCGTCGAGCGCGACGTAACCGACGCTGGGGAAGTCCGAGTTGCCGGTCAGCGTGAAGGAGATCATCCCCCGGCCGCTCTCCGTCGCCGCGGTGGCGGGGAAGAGCACGCTGGCTCCGTCCACGGCCACGTAACCCTGCTGGACGACCTTCGCCGTCGTCGCCGCGCCGGTGCCCTGCGGCAGGAGGACGAAGAAGGCGATGCCGACCCGCACCGACGGATCGGTGGTCGAGGCGATGCCGGTGTTGAGGGCGGTCCAGAGCTTGCCGTTGGCGTACGTCACCTGGTGCACGCGCGAGTCGTTGCCGTTGATCCGCCCGATCGTCTCGGGAACGCCAAAGGGGAGCCCGTTGAGGAACAAGTTGCAGTTCGCGTTCTCGATGCACTGCCCGAGCGGCCAGTCCTTGGTCTGATCGTTGGTCTGCGAGCCGGGCTGCCTGGCGAGCGGGCCGTTCGCATACTGCTCGACGGTGACGATCGCGTTCGAGAGGGTGGGAGCGCTACCGGAGTTGAGCGCCTGCGTGTTGCTCAGCGACCAGAGCGCGAGGCGGTTGTCGAGGCCGGTGAAGACGGCGAAGGAGCTGAGGAAGTACTCGGTACCGCCGCCGGCGGTGACGAAGCTCTGCGCGCTGACGGCCGGCGCCAGGGTGAAGCCGGGCAGCCCGGCCGCGGGCGTGTCGGCGGTGTCGAACTGGAACAACGTCACCGCCGGCGCGAGCCTTACCAAATCGCTCTTCGAAAATGCATACACCTGCGAGGCATGGAACCCGGGGCCGAAGAGGCTGAACTCGTTCGTGGTGACGTAGAACCCGTTGGCGTCGGCGCCGATGTGGGGGAAGTCGCCGAGACACGCAGTCGGATGCGTGCGACCCGCAGGAGTGGCGCCGGGCGCGGGATTGCAGTGGTGATTCGGCGTGCCCTCGGTGCCGTCGTCCTGCACCGGCACCCGGTAGATCGTCCACGTCCCCAGCGGACTGGCGGTGTTGCTGACGGCGATGTCCAGATGGTTCCGGCCGCTCAGGCTCTGCGAGAGCGACAGCCCGGTGGCGGGATCGACATTGA
>VBKL01000069.1 GCA_005879805.1 Deltaproteobacteria bacterium
CCTTCTCGGCGCGCGCGGACCGGCGACCGCGGCAGGCGGCGCTTGCGCGTTCCTGCAGGTCCTCGCGATCGCAGCCGACGCGATGACGCGGCGAGCACGGCGCGCAGCGGGCGGCAGCATCGCGTCTCTGCCGCCAGGCGACCCGCGGCGCAAGCGCTTCGCCGCCCTCCACGGCGCCGCCATGCTCCTGCTCACGCTCCAGGTGCTGGCCGCCGCCCTGGGCCTCGCCTTGGTGGCCTGACGGGCATCCGCTCGCCGCGAACCGCGCTTTCGCGAGTGCGTTGCGCCCTTTGTGGGCGGATGCTAGCGTCCGCCGCCACTTTTCCCGGGGCACGGAAGGGCGTTCGGAGTTCATGTTCAACGGCATTTACAAGTTCTTCTCCCGCGACCTCGCCATCGATCTCGGCACCGCGAACACGCTCATCTACATCCGGGGCATGGGCATCGTCTCCAACGAGCCCAGCGTGGTCGCCGTGCAGCAGGAGCACCGCGGCGGGAAGAAGGTGCTCGCGGTCGGCAAGGAAGCGAAGGAGATGCTCGGCCGCACTCCGGGCAACATCGTCGCCATCCGGCCGATGAAGGACGGCGTAATCGCCGACTTCGAGATCACCGCGGCCATGCTGCGCTACTTCATCCGCGCCGCGCACAACCGCTCGACGCTAGTCAAGCCGCGCATCATCATCGGCATCCCGTCCGGGATCACCGAGGTCGAGCGGCGCGCGGTCCGCGAGGCGGCGGAGAGCGCCGGCGCCCGCGAGGTCTATCTCATCGAGCAGCCGATGGCGGCCGCGATCGGCGCGGGCCTTCCCATCACCGAGCCTTCGGGAAACATGATCGTCGACATCGGCGGCGGCACCAGCGACGTCGCCGTCATCTCGCTCGCCGGCATCGTGTACGCGAAGAGCGTGCGCGTGGGCGGCGACAAGATGGACGAGGCGATCATCCAGCACATCAAGCGCAAGTACAATCTGCTCATCGGCGAGCGCACGGCCGAGCTCATCAAGATGGGGATCGGAAACGCCTATCCGACCGACGAAGTCCTCACCATGGACATCAAGGGACGCGACCTCGTCGCCGGCGTCCCGCGCACGCTCACCGTCTCCTCCGACGAGATCCGCGACGCGCTCGCCGAGCCGGTGAACGCCATCGTCGAGGCGGTGAAGGTGACGCTCGAGCGAACTCCGCCGGAGCTGGCGGGAGACATCGCCGACCGCGGCATCGTGCTCGCGGGGGGCGGCGCGCTCCTCAAGAACCTCGACGCGCTCCTCCGCGAGGAGACCGGGCTCCCCGTGTTCCTCGCCGAGGATCCTCTCAGCTCCGTCGTGATCGGCGCAGGGAAAGCGCTCGAGGAGCTCGATATCTTGCGCCAGGTTTGCTCGCCCGCCTGACGCGTGCGGTCGAGCCGCGACGGGCTTAGACTGACCGGGTGGTGCTGACCCGGGTCGCCAAGGACAAGCTCGAAAGCCTCTACCTGGAACAGATCGTTCGCGCCCGCAAGCGCGTCGACGATCTGCGCACCCGCTACCCGTCTGCGCAGGCGGGGGAAATGGCGCAGCGGCTCATCGATCACAAGAAAGCGTGGGCCTCCACGGGCGGCGCACTGAGCGGCCTCTTCGGGCTCATCTCCGTGCCGGCGGACATCGCCTTCGTGACCCTGCTGCAGCTTGCGCTGATCATGGAGATCGCGCTCGTCTTCCGCACCAACCTCAAGTCGGCGCGGGCGCGCAGCGAAGTGTTCGAGGTGCTCGGCTACTCCAATGGCGCTGACACCGTGAACCTCGCCTCGCGCGCCGGACCGAAGATCTTCGCTCGCGCGGCAGAGAAGATCCTGGCGAAGAAGGGCCTCGCGCAACTGGGGCGGGCGGTCCCGGTCGTCGCCGCACCCGTGGTGGCGTGGCTCAACAACAAGGATATCCAGCGCGCGGGCGAGGCGGCGGTGCGCTTCTACGGCACGATGCGCCAGCTTCCCCGACGCCCTGGCACCGCGTAAATCACCCCAGGTTCTTGCGCAGGAAGTCCTTTGTCTTCTCCCACGCGTCTTTCGCGGCCGGCGGGTTGTACTTGCCGCCCGAGGGATTGGCGAAGGCGTGGTCGGCATCGTACGCGTGGAACTCGTGCTGCACGCCCGCCTTGGTGAGCGCCTGGTCGAACTGCTTCACTTTGTCCGGGGTGATCCAGCCGTCCTGGTTCGCCCAGATGCCGAGGACAGGTCCCTTCAAGGTCTTCAGCTTCGCCACGTCGTTCACCGGCATGCCGTAGTACATGATGGTTGCGTCCACATCCTTGGGATCGTTGAGCGAGCTGCGCAGCGACTCGCCTCCGCCCATGCACCAGCCGATCGTGGCGACCTTCTTGTCGGGCGCGTTCCTGTGCAGCCACTCGAGGCCGGCTTCCTCGACCTGGTCGCCCCACTTCTCGTCCTTCGAGCCCATCAGCTTCTGCGCGGTCTGCGGGTCGGTCGCGACCTTTCCGTTGTAGAGGTCGACCGCGAGCGCCAGGTATCCGAGGACCGCCAGCTCGTCCGCCTGGTGCTTCACCCAGTCATTGAGGCCCCACCACTCGTGCAGGACGAGGATCGCTCCCTTGAACTGGCCCTCCGGGCGCGCGAAATATGCCTTCGCGGTCTTGCCCGCGACCTTCAGCGACATGCTCTGCCCGCGCGGCTCGGGCGAGCCGGGATCCATCGGATGGTTCTGGTGCGCGGGCACCTTGGATCCCGCGTCCGATCCGTGCTGGTGCTGCTGCTGGGCGAGGGCGGGAAGTGCGAATGCCACGGCAAGGGCAAGAGCGCGGCGCATCGGTCAGCCTCCTTGGCGATACTCCGTAGGATCGGGCACGCCGGCTTCGCGGAATCCCGCCGCGCGCAGGCGGCAGGAATCGCAGCGCCGGCAGGCGCGCCCCAGGAGGTCGGGGTCATAGCACGAGTGTGTCAGCTCGTACGGGACGCGCAAACTCGTCCCGCGGCGGATGATCCCGGCCTTGTCGAGGGAAACCAGCGGAGCGTGCACGCGGTACCTCGCACGCCCCGTAGCCGCCGCCGCCGTCGCGACGTTGGCCAGCGCCTCGAAGGCGCGGACGAACTCCGGACGGCAATCCGGATATCCGGAGTAATCGATGGCGTTGACTCCGATGTACAAATCGGACGCTCCGAGGACCTCCGCGTACCCGAGGGCGAGGGCGAGGAAGATGGTATTGCGCGCGGGGACGTAGGTGACGGGAATCGGCCCCGTCCCGATCGGCTGGTCCTTGGGCACCGCCAGATCGGCAGTGAGCGCCGAGCCACCGATGGCGCGAAGGTCGACGTCGACGACCCGGAGCGGGACCTCCAGCGCGCGAGCGATCCGCTCCGCGGCGGAGATCTCGAACGCGTGCCGCTGTCCGTAGCGGATGGCGAGCGCGTGCGGAGCGAATCCCTCTTCGCGGGCAATGGCGAGGCAGGTGGTGGAATCGACGCCGCCGGAGAAGAGCACGACGGCAGGATTCACTGCCGGGTTCCGGTCAGCTGGTAGGTCAGGTTGCAAGGCAAGTTGCAGAGGCAGCCGGTGCCGCCGGTCGTGACACTGAGCGCGTCCACCAGGGCGCCGGAGACGCTGGCGACGGCCGGCGTCAGTCCTCCGTCTGGACCCAGCTGGAAGGCGCCCGGGGTCGCGGGCGCGAGCACCCCGGTGATCGTTTCCTGGATGTCCACCGGGCAGTTGCACACCGTCCCGGTCACGTTCGTGGAGGTGGTCGTGAAGGTGAAGTTGCCGTCCGGCGCGAGCGGGCTCTGTCGTAGCGAGCGGTTCTGCACCGCCAGGTAGACGATCGGTCCTCCGTCGGCCGGATCGGGGCCGCTGCAGAGGGTCACGGCCTGCGTGCTCGGGGTCGCCGCCACGTCGCCATCGGCGGGACCTCCGTCGAGCGTCTGGATCACCCGGCACTGCGGTGAGCTGGGCTGGAGCGCGAGGCCGAGGTTGAAGTTCCCCGCCGCGACGCTTCCGGTCGGACAGCTCGCCGAAAGCGATTCCGGGCAGCCGGTCGCGAGAAAGAAGAGCGGAATCGCGTACAGGAGGCGTCCCATCGCGCGCGGACTGTAACGCGGACGCGCGGCCCTGTCGTGCAGGATCAGTTGCGGAGCGAGGAGCCCGATCCCGCCGTCAGCGCCAGAGCGGCGGACACCGCGCGCTCCACCCGGATGAGCCGGCGGGAAACGGAAAGCGTCTCCAGAATCGTCTGACGCTCGTACGGATCCTCGATCACGGCGCCGGCGACGACGTCGGCGAGCTCGGACGGCAGGGAGGCGCGTCCGACGATCTGGGCGAGCGCCGCGGAGGCGGAGGTGCGCTGCGCGGTGCAGAGCGCGAACACCAGCCGCCGCAGCGAATCGGCTCGGGCGGCGTCCGCGTCGGCCGACTCGTCCGGGAGAGCCACGGCCTCGACCAGCCGATACGGCTCGGCCGACTCGTGCTCGCGCTCGACCCGCGCGCGCAGCACGCCGCGCACGAGGATGTTCGACCTTCCGTCGGGCAGCCGCTCGACGCGGGCGAGGACGCCCGCGCCGAGTACGGGAAGGATGCGAGGCTTGCGGGCCTTGTCCCCCACGCCCTCCTCGCCTTCCGGAATGCTGGCGAGCCCGAGGACGCCGGGGCCGCGCGAGCAGTCGCGCACCAGGCGCCGGTAGCGAGGCTCGAACACGTGGAGCGGGATCTGCGTTCCGGGCAGTAGCACGATCCCCGGAAGCGGGAAGATGGGGAGCCGCGGAAGCTCCGCTTTGACGCGCTCGATCTCGGACGTCATGTTCCGCTGGAAGTCGCGGGACGCGGCGCACCCTCCGCCTCGGTCTTCACGTGCGCCTGGATGCGCATGCCGTAGAACGACCGCCACACGAACACCAGCGCGACCGCGAAGAACACCGCGGCGAGTGCCCAGCGCGTCGAGTTGGGCAGCTCGGTGGCGAGCTCGACGGCGAGAAGTCCGAACAACGTGGTGAACTTGATGATCGGGTTCATCGCCACGCTGGAAGTATCCTTGAAGGGATCTCCGACGGTATCGCCGACCACCGAGGCGGCGTGGAGCGGCGTCCCCTTCGCCTTCAGCTCCACCTCGACCACCTTCTTCGCGTTGTCCCAGGCGCCGCCGGCATTGGCCATGAAGATCGCCTGGTAGAGGCCGAAGAGCGCGATGGAGATGAGGTACCCGATGAAGTAGTAGCTCTCCAGGCAGGCGAAGGCGAGGGTGACGAAGAAGACGGTGAGGAAGATGTTGAACATGCCCTTTTGCGCGTATTGCGTGCAGATCTCGACCACGCGCTTGGAGTCGGAGATCGACGCCTTCTCCACGCCCTCGAGCTTGATGTTCGCCTTGATGAACTCGACCGCGCGGTAGGCGCCCGTGGAGACCGCCTGGATCGAGGCGCCGGTGAACCAGTAGATGATCGCCCCGCCCGCGATGAGGCCGAGCAGGAACGGAGCGTGGAGGATGGTGAGGTACTGCATGTTGGCGCGGAGCCCGTCGGTCAGCACCATGATGATGGAGAAGATCATGGTGGTGGCGCCGACCACCGCGGTGCCGATGAGCACCGGCTTGGCGGTCGCCTTGAAGGTGTTGCCCGCGCCGTCGTTCTCCTCGAGGAAGTGCTTGGCCTTCTCGAAGGAAAGATCGAATCCGAAGTCCCGCTTCACCTCGGCCTGGATGCCGGGCTGGGTCTCGATGACGGAAAGCTCGTAGACCGACTGCGCGTTGTCGGTGACGGGGCCGTAGGAGTCCACCGCGATCGTCACCGGTCCCATGCCGAGGAATCCGAAGGCGACGAGACCGAAGGCGAACACCGCCGGCGCCAGCATCAGGTTGCCGAGGCCGCCGAGCGAGACGCCGAATCCGATGCCCATCAGGGCGACGATGACGATGCCCATCCAGAAGGCGCTGAAGTTTCCGGCGGTGAGGCCGGAGAGGACGTTGAGCGAGGCGCCGCCTTCGCGCGACGCGGTGACGACCTCGCGCACGTGCGCGCTCTCCGTCGAGGTGAAGACCTTCACTACCTCGGGGATCACCGCGCCGGCGAGCGTGCCGCAGGTGATGATGAGCGAGAGCTTCCACCAGAGCGTGGGATCGCCGCCGATGTTCGGGATGAGCAGATAGGAGACGAGAAAGGTGAACGCTACGGAGACGATGCTGGTCAGCCACACCAGCACGGTGAGCGGCGCCTCGAAGTTCATCTGGTCGGCGTTGGCGTAGCGGCTCTTCTGGATGACCTCGTTGATCAGGTAGGAGCCGACCGAGGCGATGATCATCACGATGCGCATCGCGAAGATCCAGACGAGCAACTGGACCTGCACGTCGGCGCTCGAGACGGCGAGGAGGATGAAGCTGATGAGCGCGACGCCGGTCACGCCATAGGTCTCGAAGCCGTCCGCGGAAGGACCCACCGAGTCGCCGGCGTTGTCGCCCGTGCAGTCGGCGATGACGCCCGGATTGCGCGCGTCGTCTTCCTTGATGTTGAAGACGATCTTCATCAGATCCGACCCGATGTCCGCGATCTTGGTGAAGATGCCGCCGGCGATGCGCAGCGCGGAGGCGCCGAGCGATTCGCCGATGGCGAATCCGATGAAGCAGGAGCCCGCGTAGCTGGCCGGCACGAAGAGGAGGATGACGAGCATCATCAAGAGCTCGGTGGAGATGAGCATGGTGCCGATGCTCATCCCGGCCTTGAGCGGGATCTGGTAGGTCGGAAACGGCTTTCCTTTCAGCGACGCGAAGGCGGTGCGGGAGTTCGCGTAGGTGTTCACGCGGATGCCGAACCAGGCGACGCCGTAGCTGCCGCCGATGCCGATGAGGCTGAAGACGAGGATGACGACGACCTTGGCGGCGTCGAAGTGCCGGAGCACTCCGAAGTAGATGACCATGATCGCGCCGATGAAGAGCTCGAGGAGCAGGATGAACTTGCCCTGCGTGACGAGGTACGTCTTGCAGGTCTCGTAGATCAGCTCGCTCACCTCGAGCATCGAGCGGTGGACCGGAAGCCGCTTGAGCTGCGAGGAGATGGAAAGCCCGAAGGCGAGACCCAGCACGCAGACCACGAACCCGGCGAGCAGCAGCGACCGGCCGCTCATCCCGAGGAACTGGACCCGGTCGAGATCGGGCAGGATGAGCCTGGCTTCGTCGGCCAGCGCGGCAGGGGCGCACAGAAGCGCGAAGGCAAGCGAGGTTAGCGTGATTGCACGGTTTTTCAGCATGAAGGAAGGTCTCCGGAAGGCGCCCGCGAGCCGCGCGACCATAGGCGGATCGCCCGTGTGCTGTAAAGAGTGAATGAAGGCTCCGGACCCCTCCTCCACTCTCGCGCAAACCCTGCGCGCCTTCTGCGCGTTCACCGCTCCGTCCGGCGAAACGTGCCGTCCGGGGAACACTCGCAGGAGGCGCCAAAATGACTCGGATTCTCAGCGTTTTCGTGCTCGTCGTCGTCGGGTGCTCCAGCGGATTCGATCGCGGCCGGATCAAGGAACGCCTGGAGGGCGAGGAGCGGCAGATCGACGACGAGGACATCCGGGCCGCCCTCGCCTCGAAGCCGCAGGTCCGGTTCCCCATCAAGGTCGGAATCGTCTTCGTGGAGGACGATCGGACGGATCGATCCGACCGTCGCGCGGTCCCCTTCCGATGGACGGACCAGGACCGCGAATCGCTGCTCGCCGCATGGGAGACGTTGCGGGCCAAGGGCGTCGTCTCGGACCTGTTCGTCATCTCACCCGATCTGGTCCCGGGGAATGACCTCAGGCACCTGCGACTTGCCGCCGCGAAGCACGGAGCGGACGCCGTGCTGGTGGTGAAGGGCGCGGCCCAGATGGATCGCTACGCCAATCCCCTCGCCTTGCTCAATCTCACCATCGTCGGCGGCTTCTTGGCTCCGGGCTCGCACCGCGACGCGCTGTTCTCCGCGCGCTGCGCGCTGTGGGACGTCGGGAACGAATTCCTCTATCTGACCGCGCGAAGCGAAGGCGAGGCGAAGCGACAGGGGCCGACTTTCCTCATCGAGGACGAGCCGGCCCTGGACGCCGCCAAGGAGGACGCGCTGCGCGGAATCAACGCGGAGCTGGTACGCCGGCTCGCGTCGCTCAAGGGGAGCTGACTACTTCAGCGCCACCTTCTTGTCCTTCGGCGCCGAACCCTTCGCCAGGGCGGCGAAGTTGATGTTGCCGAAGCCGCTCTGGTTGCAGGCGAACATCACCCGCTTGATGACCCGGAAGGCGATGCGCCGGTCGGCCTGGACGTTGACGAGGCCCCGGAAGGGACGATCGGGCTCGTTCTGGTGGATCTGCTCGAAGCGCCGGCGCTCGTCGCGCAAAGCGTCTTCCAGCGCAGGCACGTTGAGCAGATCTCCCTTCGTCAGATCGGAGGTGTTCGCCACCTGCCGCCCGTCGAAGGTGACGGCATCGTTGGAGACCGAGATCACGGGAGCGCGCTCGAGCTGCGCGCCGTGGAAGGCGTCGGGCAGCTTGATGTCCTTCGACATGTAGAGCACTTCCCCGTTGGCGGAGAAGTTCATGAGCAGGAAGATGACGATGATGGTGAACATGTCGACCAGCGAGGTCAGCATCAGGCTCGCGTAGCCGAGCTTCTTTGCGCGCACGAACTTCTTGCCGAACACCTTGCTGTGCTCGAGCCGGGCGCCGGGACGTTTGCCGGGAGCTTGGATCGCCATGGCGTCAGTTCAGCGGCGCAACGGTCACGTTGCGCAGCTGCTCCCCGAGGCAGGCGTCCACCGTGGACACCAGGTCGTCGTATGCGACCGCATCCTCCGGCTCGACGGTGATGGCGGTCTGGTCCGGAAGGGTCGACTTCAAGGTCCTGAGCTTCTCTCCGAGCGTCTTGCGATCGAAAGCGGGTTGCCCGTCCGCGCTGGCGATCTTGGGGATGTCCACCTGGGCCCCGGGCATGGTGATCGAGTAGCCCTTCTCGGTGAGCAGAAGCTTCAGATCGATGGTCGCTTCCTGGTTCTGCTGCGGCTCGGGAGGACCGCCGCTCGAGGCGACCTGGAGTCCCGCGATCTGCGTCCATACGGCCGTGATGAGGAGGAAGCTGATGCAGCAGGAGAGCAGGTCGATGAACGGCACGAGGTTGAGCTCGGCGTCCAGCGCTTTCTTGCCGCCCTTTGCTGCTGGATGTGGTGATGCGCCTGCCATGGGAGTCGCCCTCTTAGCGGAGTCGGGTGGCTAGCTACTGAGACTGCGGCAGGTTCTGCGGGATCCGCATCTTGTCCTTGTTGGCGACGATGAGATTGAGCACGCCGACGGATGTCTCGTTGATGTCGTCGATCATGTGCTGGGTGCGGCCCTGGAGGAGCGAGAACGCGACCAGCGCGGGGATGGCGACGATGAGTCCGAAGGCGGTGCAGTTCATCGCTTCCGAGATGCCGTCGGAAAGGACGCGCGCCTTCTCGCTCGCGTCGACGCCGGCGACGCCCGCGAAGCACTGGATGAGGCCGATGATGGTGCCGAGGAGGCCGACCAGGGTGGCGACGTTGCCGATCATCGCCAGGTATCCGGTCCGCTTCTCGATGCGCGGCAATTCGCGCAAGGACGCCTCGTCCATCGCGGCCTGGACCTCGTCCTCGCCCTTCGGGACGTTGATGAGGCCCGCCTTGACGATGTTGGTGAGCGGTGTCTGCTTCTGGCCGGCGGTGTAGCTGATCGCCTTGTCCAGGTCGCCGTTGAAGATGTGGGTCTTGAGACCGCGCAAGAACTCGTCCTTGTCCACGCTGGCGGAGAAGAACAGCACCTGAACGCGGTCGATGATCACCGCAATCGCGAAGACCAGGCAGATGGCGATCGGGTACATGCCCGGGCCGCCGCCGTTCCAGTGATGCGCGATACCCTCGAAGAACTGGTTCATCTCGTGTCCCCTGCTCGCAAAAGAGTTCGAAATCGTTCGCCGCCCGTCCACCGGCAGCCATCCGGGTTCGTGCGCGGAATCTTGGTCGCGCCCGCCCGGGATGCAATCGCTTGCCAGGCGACACGCTTCGCGGCAGTCGCGCGCTCGATTCCAATCGTTCGATCGGATACTTTGGCGCGCCCCGATGGCCCGGCCGGTCGAGTTTCCCAAAGCGCGCCACATCGCGTTGTGTGGTCCTGGACAGGGCGAGGCGGAAGCGCGCGCGGAGGGGTGCGACGCGATCATCAAGCCTTTTGAACAGTCCGAGCCCGACGCGCCGCATCCTCCCCTTCCCGACCCTCCCCCGCCGGAAGGCGCCCTGCCCGCCGCCACCGCGGCGCCGGCGCTCCACATGGGCGCGCAAGAAGAAGCGCCGGATGCGACCGGAAGCCCGCCGCCTCCTCCCGCCTCCACCGACTTCCCCCGACTCGTTTCCGTAGACCTCTCGCAGGCACGGGACGAGCACGAGGCTTGCCGCAAGCCCGACGGCAGCCCCGTGACCTTCGTATGCTCCGGCCTGCGGCCTCCGCCCGTCGCGGGCGAAGCCCGCTCCTCCGACGGCTCGATCACCGTGCGCTGTCCCAGCTCGACGGCGGGGCGAGAGCACGTGGGCCGCGCGGTGGCCTGGGCGACCCACCTCGGCGAAGGGGTGCTGCTCGAGGGACTCGACACCTGGTACCGGGCGGGGCCCGCGGAAGCGGGCTGGTGCAAGTCGTGCGAGTTCGCGCTCATCGAATCGTTGCGCGAGAACTACGGCGAGCACCTGCTCACCTTCGATGCGCTGGAAGGCCTGCGCAGCCGGGGGACCTTCGCGGGCGCGCGCGAGGCGCTGCGGCTTTCGGAAGCGGTCGAGGCCGGCAAGCGCGCCGCGCTGCGCGCTCGCGACGAGGCGCGCCGGGGCCGCGGGGTGGAGATCGCCGTCCTCGGCCGCGTGGGATCGCTCTCCGCCGTCGCGCTCGTCCTCGCCCGGCATCTGGACGGCTTGCTCTTCGAGCTTCCGACGCAGGAACCGGAAGCGGCGCTCTTGCCGCTCCTGGTCGCGCGCGCCGCCCTGGGGCAGCGGCCTGCGGTCGCGGTCCTCCCGGCGTCGATCGACCCGGTCAAGGTGAAGCTCTTCTCTGCGCTCGCCCTCGCTTGCGACGTCGACGTGTTGCTTCCGCCTTCCGCGACCCCGGCGGCGCGGGCCGCGCTCGCCGCGCACCGCCGTTACCAGACCATCGTGCGGGAGCGTTTCCGCCCCAGCGAGGCGTTGCTCGACGCCGAAGTCCTCGTCTCCCCCTTTGCCGAGCATTGGTCGCGCGGCGTGCACCTCAAGACCGCCTCTGCCGCCGCCGCCGCGCTGGCCCGCGCTCATGTGCAGATCGGCGCGCGACTCGTTCTCGGCGAGCCGCGAAGCGGCCTGCTCGTGCTGGCCGGCTGCGGGCAACTGTCCGCCCGGGACGGGGAGCGGGCGCGGCGCCAGGTCGAATCGGGAGGCGACGCCCTGGTGCTCGGGCGCTGCGCGACGGTGGACGAGGAAGGGCGGCCGCTGGGCCTGGTGTTTCCCGAAGCGAAGCACGGAATCGAGCGTGTCGGCGAAGGGCGGGTCCTCGGCGTCGCCCTCGATCAGGACGCTCCGGTCGGACAGGACGCGCAGGTGCTAAAGGCCGCCCGCGAATTGCTAGGCCGCGGACGGGCGCAGCTGACGCTCTCGGGGCGGGCCCGGCTATTCGCTCGCGCGTATCTCGATCCGGAGCGCAAGCTCGACGTGCACTTTGTCAATCTCGAGGAGAAGCCCGCCCAGGGAGTGCTGCTCGGAGTGGCGGGGCAGGCGGCGGGGGCGAGCCGGAGCGGGTACTGGTTCGCGCCCGAGCGGGCGTCGGGCAAGGATGGGGAGAGGATCGTGCTCAATCCCAGCGGGTTTTCGCTGTCGACGGTGTTGCCTTCGATTGCGGGGAGCGCTCTCCTCACGATTCCGCGCTGAGCCGTTAACGAAGCGCTACCGAGATCCGAATCCTCGTTGACGTTGACATTGACGTTGACGTTGACGGCGACGGCGACGTGAACGAAAAACGTTGACCTTGACGTAGTGGGTTGACGTTGACGAAGGTGGGCTTCGTCAACGCCCACGTCCACGCAAGACGTCAAAGTCAAAGTCTTACGTCCACGTCGCCGTCGCCGTCGCCGACCACGTCAAGGTCAACGATCACGTCAACGTCAACGTTATGTCAACGTCAACGTAATTTTTGCATTACCGAAGATTTGTAGCCCTGAACGCCGCCATCGCCGCCGCGGCCACTTCGCGAACCGCCACCCCACGCTCCCCCGCTCGCGCCTTGCAATCCTCGAACTCGGGCGCGACATTCACGATTGCCCCATCCATCCGACCCACCTTCACCCGCACCCTCCCGTACTCCGTCGTAACCTCCACGCTCTCCCTCGCCAGCGCCGTCCTCTCCGCCCTGGTCGCCCGTATCCCCAGCGTGCTCGTCTCCCGGAAGATCGCCCCCTCCACCGCCCCCCCCGTCCCGTCCGTAACCAGCGCCCCGAACACGTGCCCGGGCCGCCCCTTCTTCATCGTCACCGGCCCGATCCACGCATCCAGCGCGCCCGCCGCGAGCGCGGCCTCGAGTGCCGCCGCGACGAACTGCGGGCTCAGATCGTCGAGATTCGCTTCCAGCACCAGCAGCGCCTCCCGCCCGTGCGCCGTCTCCTCGCCGATCACGGCGCGGAGCAGGTTGGGTGCGTCGTCCCACCGCCGCGTCCCCGCCCCGTATCCCGCCCGCTGAACCGTCATCGACGGCAGCGACTCGACGGGCTCGCTCATCGCAGCGAGAAGCGCGGCGCCGGTGGGCGTCGTTCGCTCGCCGGGCCCGCTCGCCCGGAGCGCGCGGCCGCGCAACACTTCGAGCACGGCGGGCGCGGGAACCGGGATCGGGCCGTGCCGACTGCGCACCGTTCCGCTCCCGGCAGGCGGCGGCAGCGCGACGATGCGCCCGGGATCGAGCGCCGCCACGAGCAGCGACGCGCCCACCACGTCGGCGATGGAATCGAGCGCGCCCACCTCGTGCAGCTCGACCTCATCCGGCGCGACGCCGTGGATCCTGCCCTCCGCCTCGGCGAGGCTCTGGAAGGCCGCCTGCGCGAATGCCTTCGCCCGCGGCGGAAGGACCGCTCTGGCGAGCAGCTCGCGGATCCGGCGGTAGGGCCGGTGGTGCGGCTCGCGCTCGCGGACCGCGTCCGGAACCTCGACGGTCACGTGCAAGGCGGCGATGCCGTTCACCTCGGCCGGAGCCGCCACGATCCGCAACGAGCGCAGGTCGGGATCCTCCTTCGCCAGCGCCGCGAGCCCGTCGTCGAGCGCGGACCTGGGAGCCCCGAGATGGAGGAGCGCCGCGACCAGCATGTCGCCCGCGACGCCGCCGATCGGCTCGAGGGCGAGGACGGTCAACGCTCGCCGCTCCGCGCCGTGGCTCGTCCTCGCGCGATGAGCGCCGCCTGGAATCCAGCGGAGAAGCCGTTGTCGATGTTCACCACCGAGACGTTTGCGGCGCAGGAGTTGAGCATGGCGAAGAGCGCCGCGAGCCCGCCCAGGGACGCTCCGTAGCCGACGCTGGTGGGAACCGCGATCACCGGGCGCGGAACGAGCCCCGCCACGACGGAAGGCAGGGCGCCTTCCATGCCGGCGCAGACCACGATGGCATCCGCCTCGCGCAGGTCCTGGGCGCGGCCGAGGAGCCTGTGGATCCCCGACACGCCGACGTCGAAATGACGGGTGGCCGCGGCACCCACGAATCCGACGGTGACGCACGCCTCTTCGGCGACCGGGATGTCGGTGGTTCCGGCGCAGACCACCGCCACGACGCCCTCCGGTTTCCGCTCCGGCCCCGGTGCCTTGGCGTGGAAGGTGCGCGAGAGGGGATCGTAGCGGCCCTCCGGAGCCGCTACCAGCGCCGCCTGTCCTCCCTCGGCGGAGAGGCGCGTGACGAGCACGGCCTGGCCCAGCTCGCGAAGGCGCGAAACGAGCTTGCCGATCTGCTCCGGCGTCTTGCGCTCGCCGAACACCACCTCGGGCACACCCTGGCGGATGGCGCGCTCCCCATCGAGCTGGGCGAACTCGGCCACCCGCTGCACGGGCAGCTGCGAGAGCGTGCGCAACGCTTCTTCGATGCCCAGCTCGCCACGCTGCAGGCGGCCGAGGAAGTCCCGGAGACTGGTGATATCCACGCCGTCCGTCTACCACGGACTAGCGGACGCCGACCCCTGCCAGGAGCCGCCGCAGGGACTCCTCCTCGGGCGCGGCGATGATCCGGCCCGCGAAGCGGACGCCGGGCAGGCGCAGATCGGTGGCGAGGAGCAGCGACGAGTCGAGGTCCCCGAAGGCCGCCTGGAACGCGTCCTCGAGGGGACCGACGGTCACGTGCGGGACCGACGGGACCAGCGTCATGCCGGCGCCCGCCCCCACGCCGCCGACGTAGCTGGAAACGATGATGTTCGCGGCTTCCGCGAGCGCGCTCGTGTAGATCACCGACGCTTTCTCGACAGGCTCGGTCACTGGCCTTCCCAGGAGGAGGCCGCCCATCAAGGTCGCGCCTTCCTTCGTCACGTAGAGGAGCCAGCGCAAGCGTGCGCCGCCCTCGACGGTGAAATGCACCGCGAAGGCGTTGCCGTCGGGCTGCAGCACCTTGGAGATCCCGCCCTTGGTCGCGACATGGGCGCGGGGCTGCGCCGCCTCGACGGTAGTGCCGAGCAGACGCCCCAGCGAACGCGCCGCATCGTTCCCGCCGAGCGTGGCGAGCTGGCGAAGCGCCTCCACTTGCTGCGGCGCGAGCAGGAGCGCGGAGAGCGGACGGTCGTCCACTATGCAGCTCCTTTGCTGGCGCGCACCGGCTCGTTGATGCCGGCGAGCTCGGCGATGCCGCGGGGATCGAGGACGAGAAGCGGCCGTCCGTTTCCGAGGACGGTCACGCCGGCAAGGCCGCGCACGCGGTCGAGCGGCGGGAAGAGCGGCTTCAGGACCGCCTCTTCCTGGCCGACGAGGCGGTCCACCGAGAGCGCGAACAGTACGCCGTCGAGCTCCATCACCACGAAGGGGCGGGGACCGGGCGGGAGCAGCGAGGGAAGGCCGAAAAGCTTGGCGAGGGCGTATGCCCGGACCAGCTGTCCGAGGACGACGAGCGACCGCGCCTCGAACCCTTCTCCGCCGCGCGCGTTGAGATCGTACTCGGTGGTGAGGAGGACGCGGTGGAGCGGGATCCCGTAGAGCTCGCCGCCCACCTGGACGAGGAGCAGGTTCGCCATCGAGACATTGATGGGCAATTCCACCGAGAAGGTGGCGCCCTTCCCCGCCGTGCTGCGGATGCGGATGGTGCCGCCTAGAGCCTCGACCGCGCGCTGCACGGCATCGAGTCCGACGCCGCGGCCCGACACGTCGGTCGCGGTCTCACGCGTGGACACGCCGGGCAGGAACGCCAGCTCGAAAACCTCGTTCTCGGAGAGCGCGGCGGCCGCCTCTTCCGACATGGCAGAAGTCGCGACCGCCTTCTTGCGCAGCCTGTCGGCGTCGAGGCCTGCGCCGTCGTCGGCCACGTCCACGACCACCTTGTCGCGCTCGCGGCGCGCGCTGAGCGTCAGCTTGCCCCGCGCGGGCTTGCCGGCGGCCTCGCGAGTCTTCGGGTCCTCGAGCCCGTGATCGATGGCGTTGCGGACGAGATGGCTCAAAGGATCGCCCATCGCCTCGATCACGTTGCGATCGAGCTCGACGTCGGCGCCCTGCACGTCGAGGTCGACTTCCTTCCCCAGCCGGTGGGACAGGTCGCGGACCGCGCGCGGCAATCGCTCGGTCAGCGCGGAGAAGGGCGTCAGGCGCGCATTCATCACGCGGCCGTGCAGGTCGCGGGCGGTGCGGCGCAGGCGGTCGACTTCCGCCTCGAAGGCCCCGCCCACGTTCTCCGGAAGCCTCTTTGCGGCTTCGCGCAGCCGGGCGATGCCGTGCAGCACCTCGGCGGCCTGATCGAGAAGCTGGTCGAGCGCCAACGCGCGGACCCGGACGGTGGGCTCCGGCCGAAGCTCTTCCGCCTCGATCACCGGCGCCGCCTGCATGACGGCGGCCAACTCGGGGGCGGGCGCGGCGGGAGGCGGCGGCGAGGAGGTGGTCCGGGCCGATCCGGCGGAGCGGACCTCGACCGACTCGACCTCCGGCAGGCCCGCGAGGGCCTTGCGAACCTCGTCGAGCGGCTTGTCGCTGGCGAGGGAGGCGGAAATGGCCGCGCCGCCCCGTTGCGACATGAGCTGGGCGGGAAGCGGATCCATCTCGACCAGCGTCCCGAGGGCCTTGAGCTTGCGCTGGACGATGAGCGCGCGCGCGCCAGGCGCCGCGCACGACTTCATCAGAACGACGGAGATCTCGAGCCGCGGGAGCGCAGGATCCACCGCCACGGCTGCAGGCTCGAGGGGCTTGTGCGAGGCGTGCGCGGGCGCCGACGGATCGGGCAGCGCTTGCGCGGCCTGCGAGAGTTTCGCGACCAGCGCCGGCGGGGCGGGACCGGCGGCGCCCGGATCGGCGGAGACGCGGCGCACTTCCGTGAGCAGCGTGTCGCTCGCCTCGAAGAGCAAGTCGATCTGGCCGCGCGACGGCTTGGCGGCGAGCGCCTTCATGCGCCCGACGAGGTCCTCGGCCCGGTGCGCGATGTCCACGATCCCGGTGAAGCCGAGCGTCGCCGCGCTGCCCTTCACCGAATGGACCCGGCGGAAGATCGAATCCCAGAGCGCCGGCTCGGGATCCTCCTTCTCGAGGCGTACGAGGTCGCTTCCGAGCGCCTCGAGCTGCTCGTTCGCCTCCGCGACGAAGAGCGGCAGATACTTGTGCGACGACGCCTTCACTCGCCGAGCACCTTCTTCACCACGGCCAGCACGTCCTCGCCGCGGAACGGCTTGACGATGAAGTCGGTCGCTCCCGCCTCGATCGCCTCCATCACCAGGGATTCCTGGCCGAGGGCGCTGCACATCACCACCACCGCGTTCGGGTCGAGCTGGACGATCTCGCGGGTCGCGTCGATGCCGCTCTTGTAGGGCATGACGATGTCCATGGTGACGAGATCGGGTTTGAGCTCGCGGAAGAGGTTCACCGCCTGCACACCGTCGTCGGCCTCGCCCGCCACCTGGAACCCGGCGCCGGCGAAGATGTCGCGCAGCGTGTTCCGCATGAAGAGGGCGTCGTCGACGATCAACACTCGCTTGGGCATCAAGCCTCCAGAATCTGGTCGATCGCGCGCGACAGCAGATCCGCGTCGATGACCTTGAGCGGTCCGGCAGGGGAAGCGACAGTGGATCGCGCCGCCCCGCTCGGGGCGGGAAGCGGCGTGGTCTCGTCGGCGAGCGTCTCGATGCCGAACACCTCGGAGACGTAGAGGCCGAGATCGCCCTTGGCGCGCTGGAGCATGATCACTTTTCCTTCGGGCCGCGCGGGGCGCGCCTTGAGACCGACCAGCGGACCGAGATCGAGGACGCAAGCGACCCGCCCTTGCTGGTTCATCACTCCCAGGATGACGGGTGGAACGCGCGGTACGCGGGCGATCGCGCTCACCTCGGTGACGCGGCGCACGAGTGGCAGGGGCAGCGCGTAGCGCTCTCCTTGGTGAAGGCAGATCACCGCTCGCACGGTCACTCCAATTTGAAGCGCGAGACCACCGTCTGTAGCTCGACGCTGATGTTGGTGAGCTCCTGGGAGGCCTGCGCCATCGAGGCGGTGGTGGCGGCCTGCTCGCGCACCGCGCGCAAGATCTCCTCGGTGGAGCGGGCGTTCCCGGAAGCGACGCCGCGGATGTCCGCGAAGCCCTGGACCATCTCGGCGGAGCTCTGCAGCTGTTCCTTGGCGGCCACCGAAATCGCCTGTACACGCTCGTTCCCGGTCTGGGTGGCGTGCACGATCTCGTCGAGCGAAAGGATGATGCGCGCCAGGTCCTCGCGGCCCTGGCCCAGCTCGTCGATGCCTTCGCGCATGGCGGCCACGGCGTGCTGGCTGCGCTGGCTGATCTCGTGGGCGAGGCGGCTGATCTGCTCGGCCGACTTTCCCGCGCTCTCGGCCAGCTTGCGGACTTCGTCCGCGACCACCGCGAAGCCGCGGCCGTACTCGCCGGCCCGCGCCGCTTCGATGGCCGCGTTCAAGGCGAGCAGGTTGGTCTGCTGGGCGACGCCGGTGATGGCGACGACGATCTTGGTGATCTCCTGCGTCTTCTCGCCGAAGGCGAAAACGGTCTCGCTGGCCGCTTCGATCTCGGCGAAGACCTTCTTGATCTTCTCGGCGGCGAGCTGCGCGGCAGCGCCGCCTGCCTGCGCCGCGGTGCTCGTGGCGGTAGCGGTGTCTGCGGCGGAGGTGGCGGTCTGCGCGCTCGACTGGATGGAGACGGCGATCTTCTGGATGAGCTCGTGGGCGCGCTCCACCAGCTGCAGCTGGTGCTCGGCGCCTTCCGAGATGCGCGCCATGCTCCGCTCGATGTTCTCCGCCGACGCGCTCACGTTGGCCGAGGACTCCTGCATCTCGTCGGCGCTGTCGGCGACGGAGCGGCTGGTGCCCTGGATGTGCCCGACCAGCTCGCGCAGGTTCTCCTGCATGTTGCCGATCGCGGTGGTCAGCTCGTCGACCTCGTCGCGGCCGAGGAAGCTCGCGCGCTCGGTGGCGAGAGGCTTCGACAAATCGCCGCGGCTGATCTCGAGCGCGCTGCGATTCAAGCGCGAGACCCGGTTCGCCACCTGCTTGAGGCCGACCGAGACGGCGAGGGCGACGATGAGACCGAGCACCGCGCCGATCAACGCATGCTGGCGCGGGGCGGCCCGCCTCCTGGCCCAAACGGCCGGATTCCGGGCCTTCGGGCCGGACGTGATCTTGCGTTGCGCGAGTCGCCATTTTCGGGACCGCACTGTATCCCGGCGAGCGCCTTCAGCAAATGTGCGCTACAAGGAGTTGGATGGCTGGTAGTCCTACTCGGCAGGTTTCCGGACCCGAGAGGGATCCTCCTCTCGGTGAACGGGCCCGCCGCATCCTCGCTTCCATCGTCGACGATCACATCCACGGCGGCGAGCCAGTAGGCAGCCAGGCGATCGCTCGCCTGCCCGGCGTCGGCTGCTCTTCCGCCACCGTTCGTGCGGTGATGGCTGACCTGGAAGCCATGGGTCTGCTGGAAAAGCCGCACACCAGCGCGGGCCGCGTCCCCACCGCGCGCGGATACCGGTACTACGTCGACGTGCTCCTGCATTTGCAGTCGCCGCATCCGGACGAGAAGAAGTTCATCGAAGCGCGCGCCAACGAGGCGCGAGGCGAGCTGGACGGCCTCTTCGCCGAGGCGTCGCGGACGCTCCACCACCTCACCCGCCATGCGGGGGTGGTCGCAACGCCCCGTCCACATGCGGAACGGCTGCGGCGAATCGAGTTCGTCCAGCTTCGCGAAGGCCGGCTCCTCGCGGTGCTCGTCTCACGCACGGGCCGGGTGCAGAACCGCCTCCTGACCCTCGACCGCTCCTATGGCGAGAGCGAACTGGTGCAGGCCGAGAACTACCTGAACCAGCTCCTCAACGACCTCACGCTCGAGGAAGCGCGGGCGAAGATCAGCGCCGAGATGGAGGCGCAGCAGAAGGCGCTCTCGCAGCTCGAGGAGCGCGCGCTCGCGCTCGGAAGCAAGGCCGTGCAGGTCGAGGCGCGAGACGCGGGCGCCCCCGCGCAGCCGAGCCCGATCCACGCTTCCATCCTCCATCTCGAGGGACAGGCTTCGCTGCTCGAGGAACCGACGCTCGCCCACGACCTCGGCAAGATCCGCGCGCTCTTCCGCGCCCTCGACGAGAAGGAGCGGCTTCTCTCGGTTCTCGACAAGGCGCTGGTCGCGGAGGAGCTCACCATCTTCATCGGGGCGGAAAGCGGGATCTACGATCCGGAGCTGAGCATCGTCGCCGCCCCCTACCGGAGCGAAGGCCAGATCGTCGGCGCGCTCGGCGTGATCGGACCTACCCGCATGGACTACTCGCGGGTGATCCCTCTCGTCGAATTCACGGCCCGCGCGGTCGGACTGGCGCTCGATCCGCAGGACGATTGAACGGCGCCCCCGCGGCGCTCCAGGAGGTTCGAAAGGAATGAGCGAGAACTCCGGCGGACCCCTCGGAGACGGAGAGATCTCCTCTCCGGGCGAAGAGTCCGACGAGCTCGAGAGAGCGATGGCGGAAGCGGCGCGGGGACAAAAGCCCGCCTCGATCACGCCGAGGAGCACGATCTGCGGCAAGTCATCGAAGGCGTGCGCCTGGTGCAGAAGATGCTCGCCGATTCTCTCGGCAAGCATGGAATCGTCGCCTTTTCAGCGGTCGGCCAGCCGTTCGATCCCAACGTCCACGAAGCCCTGATGCAGGAGGACAGCGATAAACCACCCGGGACGGTAGTCTCGGAAATGGCACGCGGCTACAAGCTTCATGACCGCTTGGTAAGGCCCGCAGCGGTCGTCGTGGCGCGTCCAAGAGCGGCGACGCGGCCTGCGCAGGAAGCCGCCGCCAGCCCGACACCGGCCCCCTCCCCGAAGGACGAGCAGTGAGACACCCGCCTACCATCCTTCTCTCGTTGACTGCGCACGTCCGCATCTGGTGAGCTAACTTCCGAGATTCCCCGGCGTACGGAAGGAACCACGAGCCCCACCATGGCCAAGGTCATCGGCATCGATCTCGGCACCACCAACTCCTGCGTCGCAGTCATGGAAGGCGGCGAGCCGGTGGTCATCCCGAACTCGGAGGGCAGCCGGACCACGCCCTCCATGGTCGGGTTCACCGAGAGCGGCGAGCGGCTCGTCGGTCAGATCGCCAAGCGGCAGGCGATCACCAATCCGGAAGCCACCGTCTTCGCGGTGAAGCGGCTCATCGGCCGCAAGTTCGACTCGGACGAGGTGCGCAAGAGCGTCTCGGTCTCCGCGTATCACATCGTCGCCTCGGAGAACGGCGACGCCTGGGTCGAGCTTCGCGGCAAGCGCTACAGCCCCGCAGAGATCTCCGCGATGATCCTCGCGAAGATGAAGCAGACCGCCGAGGACTACCTCGGCGAGCAGGTGACCGAGGCGGTCATCACCGTCCCGGCGTACTTCAACGACGGTCAGCGCCAGGCGACGAAAGACGCGGGCCGCATCGCCGGCCTCAACGTACTGCGCATCATCAACGAGCCGACCGCCGCCGCCCTCGCCTACGGTCTCGACAAGGCCGGCGGCAGTTCCACCACGGCGGGTCCCGCGATGCGCACCGGCGGCGCCGAGAAGGTCGCCGTCTATGACCTCGGTGGCGGCACCTTCGACATCTCCGTCCTGGAGCTCACTTCCGGCGTCTTCGAGGTCAAGGCGACCAACGGAGACACCTTCCTCGGCGGCGAGGACTTCGACCAGCGCATCGTCGATTTCCTGGCGGAGAACTTCCGCAAGACGACCAACATCGACCTGCGCAAGGATCGCATGGCGCTGCAGCGGCTCAAGGAAGCCGCCGAGCGCGCCAAGCACGAGCTCAGCTCCGCGCCCGAGACCGACATCAACCTGCCCTTCATCGCGGCGGACGCCGCGGGTCCGAAGCACCTCACCGAGACCATGACTCGCGAAGGTCTCGAGCAGCTCGTCCAGGACCTGGTGCAGAAGACCATCGAGCCTTGCAAGCTCGCCTTGAAGGACGGCGGCGTCACCGCCCGCGACATCGACCGCGTCATTCTCGTCGGCGGCATGACCCGGATGCCCAAGGTGCAGCAGGTCGTGCAGCAGTTCTTCGGCAAGGAGCCGCACAAGGGCGTGAACCCGGACGAGGTGGTCGCCGTCGGCGCGGCCATCCAGGGCGGCGTCTTGAAGGGCGAGGTGAAGGACGTCCTGCTCCTCGACGTCACCCCGCTCTCGCTCGGCGTCGAGACCGCCGGCGGCGTCTTCACCAAGATCATCGACAAGAACACCACCATTCCCGCGCGCAAGTCGCAGGTCTTCTCGACTGCGGTGGACAACCAGCCCATCGTCAACGTCCACGTCCTGCAGGGCGAGCGCGAGATGGCCTCCGACAACAAGACGCTGGCCCGCTTCGAGCTCGTCGGCATCCCGCCCGCACCGCGCGGCGTCCCGCAGATCGAGGTCGCCTTCGACATCGACGCGAACGGCATCGTCCACGTCTCCGCGAAGGACCTCGGCACCGGCAAGCAGCAGTCGATCCGCATCGTCGCCAGCTCCGGCCTCACCGAGCAGGAGATCCAGCGGATGATCGCGGAGGCCGAGTCGAACAAGTCGGCCGACAAGAAGAAGAAGGAGCTCGCCGACGTGAAGAACAACGCGGACGGGCTCATCTACACGACGGAAAAGGCGCTCGAGGAGTACGCGACGCTGTTGCCGGCCAAGGACATGGCGGAGATCCGCGCCGACCTCGAGGCGCTCAAGGGCATCGTCGCCGGCGAGGAACTGCCCAAGATCAAGGCTGCCGTCCAGCGACTCGAAGGTTCCGCCTACCGCATCGCCGACGCGCTGTACTCGCAGGATTCGGCGGACAAAAAGTCGTCGGCAGGCGCCAAGCCCTAGTTGACTGTTAGGCTGCGTGTCTTACGTTGCCTCGAAGCCGCCCTGCAGGCGGTCGCTCGTCCTCTCGCCGGAGCCGTCAGGTGCACCAGAAGCGCGATTACTACGAGGTCCTGGGCGTAGCCCGCACGTGCACCGCGGTGGAGTTGAAGAGCTCGTTCCGCAAGCTCGCCCTCCAGTTCCACCCGGACAAGAACCCCGGCGACAAGAAGGCCGAGGAGTCGTTCAAGGAACTTTCCGAGGCGTACGAAGTCCTCTCCGACCCGGAGAAGCGCGCCCGCTACGACCGCTTCGGTCACCAGGCGCCGGGCGGCTTCGGGCCGTCGCCGTTCGAGACGGGATTCGGCGGCGCCAACATCAACGACATCTTCGAAGGCATCTTCGGAGACATCTTCGGCGGTGGCGGGCGGCGAAGTCGCTCGGGTCGGCAGCGCGGCCGCGACCTCCGCTACAACCTGGAGACCACCTTCCAGGAAGCCGCTTTCGGGACCGAGGCCAAGGTCAAGATCCCCCGTCACCGCAACTGCGAGACGTGCCACGGCTCCGGTGCCAAGCCCGGAACCGGCCCGAAGACCTGCCCGACCTGCAACGGCACGGGCGAATTGCGGCTCACCCAGGGCTTCTTCCAGATTGCCCGCCCCTGCAACCAGTGCGGCGGCACGGGGAAGGTGATCACCGACCCTTGCGCCACCTGCCGCGGCGCCGGGAAGGTCGAGGAAGAAAGCGTCCTCACGGTGAAGGTACCCCCCGGCGTCGACACCGGGACGCGGCTCAAGCTGACTGGGGAAGGCGAGCCCGGAGAGCACGGCGGCCCGCCCGGCGATCTCTACGTCGTCGTCCACGTCCAGGAACACCCGATCTTCATCCGGGAAGATACGGAAGTAATCTGCGAAGTCCCCATCGGGTTCACCCAGGCGGCGCTCGGCGCGACCATCGAGGTTCCCACGCTCGACGGCAAGGTGAAGATGAAGATCCCGTCGGGGACGCAGAGCGGAAAAGTCTTCCGGCTGCGCGGCAAGGGGATCCCCCATCTCAACGGCTACCAGCGCGGCGACCAGCACGTGCGGGTCACCGTCGAGGTCCCGCAGAAGCTGACGCGCAAGCAGCGCGAGCTGCTCGAGCAGTTCGCCGCCCTTTCCGGCGAGGAGACGCATCCGCAGGCCAAATCCTTCTTGGAGAAGGTACGCGAGCTGTTCGGCTCGGAGGAGCCCACGGCGCACGAGGAAGACGTCGCCTGACGCGACGCTTGTTTCGCGACGTTTCTTCTTGAATAACCTCGCCGATGGCGCGTTCTCCGCTTCGGAGGTTCGCCATGCTTCACCCTATGCTCCGGCCTTCGGCCTTCGCCCGTCGCAGGCAAAGCCCGCTCCGCTTCCGTATGCTCCGGCCTGCGGCCTCCGCCCGTCGCAGGCAAAGCCCGCTCCTCCGTCTCGCGTTATCGGTCCTGGCCCTCGCGGCTGCCTGTGCCACCACCTCGAATCGTGCCCAATACGGGAGCGTACGGCTCAGGCCTTATGGCAATCCCGGCGCGACACCCGCCGTGTTCTCCGTACAGGACGGCCGCATCGTGAATCCCGATCTGGACGTGGTCCAGGATGCCGATGGCTGCCTGCGCGGCAGGGCGCGGAACATCCCCATCGATCTGTGCCCGGCCAAAGGCACGCCACCGCCGGAGGAACCCGGCGACAAGGTGGAGCAGTGGGCCGGCGCGACCGGGAACTTCACCCTCGAGCTGATGGACCACGAGACGCGTCTGCGCATGGATGGCTACCTGCACGGAGGGGGGGGTCGTCAGATCCCCATGAACGCCACCGTTCCGCTCGGCAAGGGGCCGCAGTGGGACGCGCTTCGCAAGCGCCCCGCTTTTCTCGCGTTGGCGGCGGCGATATCGGGCATCCGCGGCGAGCCGAACGACGCGGCCATCCAGGATGCGATGGACGAGTAGGTCAAGCGGCGGGCGAGAGGAGCAGCTTGCGCAGCTCCTGGGGCCCGAGATCGTCCGGCCAGCCGGGGAAGCGCGACGAGTGCAGCGCCGGCTCCGACAGCGCGAACAGGAAGGTCGCGACCTTGCTCCTGCCGAGCGGCAAGAGGCTCCCCTTCTTCGCCTCCCGGAGCACGAACTCCCGCTCCTCGGGCGGAACGGGACGCTCGTAGAGGACGAGCTGCAGGGCCTGGGCCGGGGCATTCACGCGCTCGCGCAAGCCCGCGAGCCGCTCCGCCAGCAGATCCTTGCGGTGCACCAGCTCGCTGCCCGCGATTCGCTCGCCTGACGCCACCACGATGAGGGCAATGCTGGCTCCCACATCGCCCGCCCAAATCTGGTCATAGTAGGGCAGGCCCGCGAGCGCGAGCCCCACCGCATGCGCGACCGGATCCGACGTATCCGGATGGACGCGGGAGAGACCTTTGGCGGTGAGAAGCTCGCCGAGGCGAGCGAGAAGCTCCCGCTTGTCGACCATGCCGGTGCCGGGTTGTATGTCAGTGCGAGAGGATGGGAAAGCGCGGACGGGGGCGCATCGGCGCGGCCGCGTACGGGTAGGACGCGAGCTCCGGTGGCCTGTCCGATCCGACGATCCCGCCGACGAGGTCGTAGTCGCCCGCCTGCTCGATCTCGACCTTCACCATCTCGCCGGGCCGCGCCGTTCCGCGGTTGACGTAGACCTTGCCGTCGATCTCCGGCGCCTGTCCCATCCAGCGCCCTTCCAGAAGCAACGAGGTCTCTTCGGACACTCCTTCGACGAGGACGTCGAGCGTCTTCCCGACCAGGGCAGTTTGGTAGGCCTTGCTGATCTTTCGCTGGATCCCGAGGACCTTCTTCTGGCGCCGCGCCTTCACCCGCGCGGGAAGCTGCCCGTCGAGATCGTAGGAGGGCGTTCCTTCCTCGCGCGAGAACTGGAAGACGCCGACGCGCTCGAATCGCATCTCTTCCACGAATTCGCACAGCTCTTCGAACTGCGCGTCGGTCTCGCCGGGAAAACCGACGATGAAGCTGGTGCGGAAGACGAGATCGGGGACCCGCTCGCGAAGCTTCTGGACGAGCTTGCGCAAGAAGGCGGCGTCGCGACCGCGCTTCATGCGGCGCAGCACCGGATCGCTGATGTGCTGGAGCGGCATGTCGAGATAGCGGGCCAGGTTGGGCTGCGTCGCGAGCGCGTCGACGAGCTCGTCGGGAAAATCTCGCGGATAGGCGTAGTGGAGGCGCAGCCAGCGGACGGGAACTTCGCCGAGCGCGCGCAAGAGCTCGTGCAGGCGCGGGCGCCCGGGCAGATCGTGACCGTACGCGGTGAGATCCTGCGCCACCAGGTTCAGCTCGACCGATCCCTCGGCGGCGAGGCGATGGGCCTCGGCGACGATGTCGTCGATCGGGCGGCTCCGCTGCGCGCCGCGCAAGGTGGGGATGATGCAGAAGGTGCAGGCGTTGTCGCAGCCTTCGCTTATTTTCACGTAGGCCGAGCCGGGCGGCATCGAATTGCGCCGCGGCGTGCGCGCGTCGGCGATGTAGTCGGGATCCGGAATGACCGCGCGATCGCGCTCGCCCCGCAGGATCTCCGCGATGCGCGGGTACGCCGACGTCCCGACGAAATAATCGACCTCGGGCATCTCCTGCTGCAGGACGTCCGCGTAGCGCTGGGTGAGGCAGCCGGCGACGACCAGCGCCTTGCAGCGTGCGGTCTCTTTCAGGCGCGCGTGCTCGAGGATGGCGTCGATCGACTCTTGCTTCGCCTCGCCGATGAAGGCGCAGGAATTGATGAGGACCACTTCCGCGTCCTCGGCCTTGTCGACGAGCTCGTACCCCTATGACGGACTGCAGATCGTCGCGGGATTTCCCCGTCACCCGCACCGAATCGCCCTGGATGGCGGCCGTTACTTTGACTTTCGAATCCTTGATGAGCTTGGCGATCGCCTTCGCCTTTTCGGTCTCGATGCCCTGGGCGAAGGTCAGAAGCTGCAGGACGTGCTTGCCGCTCTGCTCGACGGTCCCGTATTTCACCCCGCGGAGCGAGACGTTCCGCTTGGCGAGCTTCTGGACCAGCACCTCGCGGGCGGCCTCCAGCCGCTGCTCGGTCGAGCTGCGCAAACGGATCCCTTTTTCCTTCTCCACCTTCTCGAGCGACGTCTCCGTCCCCTTGAAGTCGTAGCGCTGCTCGATCTCCTTCTTCGCCTGCTGGAAGGCGTTGTCGACCTCCTGCTCGCTCACCTTGCTGACGATGTCGAAGGACGGCATGGCGGTACGCTCCCTTACATCTCGATGACGACGGGAAGTACCATGGGGCGCTTCTCGAATCCTTTGCGGAACACCGATCGCACGGCGATGCGTACGGCCTCCTCCACCGTACCGTGATCGGTGCGGGAAGCGGGGCCCAGCTCCGCGATGGCGGCGCTGGCCGCGGCGCGCGCCTGCTGCAGCCGGCTTTCGTCGAGCCCGGTCACGCCTCGTCCGAGGATCTCGGGCTCGCGCACGAGCTCGCCGGATCGATGGTCGATGAGGCACAGGCACACCAGCATGCCGGAGTCGGCCAGTAGCTTGCGATCGCGCAGCGCCACTTCCCCTACGTCGGCGAAGGCGCCGCGCGAGTCGAGATAGATGCGCCCCGAAGGGGCGGCGCGCGGCCGTACCGAGGCGAGCTTGCCGGGCTCGATCTCCACCACGTCGCCGTCCTCGGCGATCACGCAGCCGAGGGGATCGACGCCCGAAGCCTCCGCCGTGCGCGCGTGCGCTGCGAGCATGCGGAACTCGCCGTGGATGGGAAGGAAGGACCTCGGGCGCACGAGCTCGATCATCATCCGCTGTTCGTCCTGGCAGGCATGGCCGGTGACGTGGATCAGCTCCCCTCCCCCCGCCAGCGTCGAAAGCACGTCGCACCCGCGGCGCACGAGATGATCGACCAGATGGGCCACGCTCCGCTCGTTCCCGGGAATCTGCCGGGAGCTGAGGACGACGAGATCGCCCTTCTCCAGCTTCACCGTGGGATGCTCGCCGAGCGCAAGGCGGGAAAGCGCGGACCTCGGCTCTCCCTGGGCGCCGGTGCAGAGGATGATGAGCTCGCGAGGGGCGAAGTGATCCGCCGCCTCGGGATCGACGAAGAGGTCGGGCGGGCAGCCGAGATACCCGAGGTCGAGGGCAAGTCGCACGTTCTGCTGCATCGAGCGGCCGAGCAGGCAGACCTTGCGGCCGATGGCGGTGGCGGCGCGCAGCACGCTCTGCACGCGGTGCATGTTGGACCCGAACATGGCCACCGCGATGCGTCCCTTGGCGCGCGGGCCGGCGAAGATCCGGGCCAGCGATTCACCCACCTCGCGCTCGGAGACGCTGGTCCCGGGGCGCTCCGCATTGGTGGAATCGGAGAGCAGGCACGAAACGCCTTCGTCGCCCAGCTCCGCGAACCGGCGCACGTCGAGGAGCTTTCCGTCGGTCGGCGACCAGTCCACCTTGAAATCGCCGGTGTGGACGAGGAGCGCCCCGGGCGGGCGGATGGCATAGCCGACCGCGTCGGGCACCGAGTGCGTCACCTGGATGGACTCGAACCCGATCCCGCCCGCCGTCGCGGACGTGCCCGGAGGAAGCTCGCGCAGATCGGCCGAGATGCCGTGTTCGGCGATCTTCTCCTTCACCACCCCGAGCGTGAAGCGGGCGCCGTACACCGGCACGTGTGGCCATTCGCGCAAGAGATACGGAAGCGCTCCGACGTGATCCTCGTGCGCGTGGGTGAGGAGCACGGCATCCGGTCCGCCCGCCTGCTCGAGACGCGTCAGGTCCGGAGCGATCACCTCGACGCCGAGGGCCGCCTCGCCTCCGGGGAAGAGCACGCCGCAGTCGACGACGACGCGGCCCCCTTCCGTTTCCACGAGCAGGCAGTTCATCCCCACCTCGCCCAGTCCCCCGAGGGGCACGATGCGCACCGGCGAGGGGTCTTGCATCGACGCGCAGCATACGACGAGGGCAACCCGGGCGTTGGCTCGCGAGGGGCGGTGCTGTTAAACGCGAGGGGTGGATCCACTCGCGAAGCTCCTCAACCCGCAGCAGCTCGAGGCCGTGCGGTACGGATCCGGGCCGCTCCTGATTCTCGCCGGGGCCGGCAGCGGCAAGACCCGGGTGCTGACCCACCGCATCGCGCATCTCTTGCGAGAGCGACTGGCCCGCCCGGCCGAGATCCTGGCGGTCACCTTCACCAACAAGGCTGCCGGCGAGCTGCGGGGGCGCGTGCAAGGCCTGGTCGGGCCCGAGGCAGAGAGGCTCTGGGTGGCGACCTTCCACGCCGCCGGAGCGCGCCTCCTCCGGCGCGAAGCGGAGGCGCTCTCGCTTCCGCGCGCCTTCGCCATCTACGACGAGGCCGATGCGCTCGCCGAGACCAAGCGCGCCTGCCAGGACCTGGGCGTCGACCTCGGGACGGCCCGCCAGCATCTGTCGCGCATCGATCGCTGGAAGAACCAGGGCATCCTGCCCGCCTCGGTACAGGTGCCCGACTGGGACGTTCCCGGCAAGGTCGCGATCCGCGTGTACGATCGCTACCAGCGCGCGCTGCAGGCCGGGGGCGCCGTCGATTTCGGCGACCTCATCGTCCGCGTCATCGAGCTTTTCGCCAAGCACCCGGAGATCGAGGAACGGTACGCGGAGCGGTTCCGCTACATCCTCGTCGACGAGTTCCAGGACACGAATCCCGCCCAGTACGCGCTCCTCCGCAGGCTCGCCAAGGTGCACGGCAACCTTTGCGTGGTGGGCGACGACGACCAGAGCATCTACCGCTGGCGCGGCGCCGAAGTGTCGAACATCCTCGATTTCCCGCGTCACTTCCCGGGCACCAAGGTCATCAAGCTGGAGCAGAATTACCGTTCGACGGGGCGCATCCTGGCCGCGGCCCACGCGGTCATCGAGAAGAACGAGCGGCGCAGCGAGAAGAAGCTCTGGACCGCGCTCGGCGACGGCGAGAAGATCCGCGTCGCCCTGCTCGATAACGAGCGCGACGAGGCGAGCCGGGTCGCGCAGGAGCTGCAGGCGGAGCACGCCCGCGGGACCTCGTACGCGGAGATGGCCGTCTTCTACCGGGCGAACGCGCAGTCCCGCGCGCTGGAAGACGCCCTGCGCGCGCGGCGCGTTCCGCACCGGATCGTGCGCGGGCGATCGTTCTACGACCGCGCCGAGGTGAAGGACGTCGCTGCCTATCTGCGGCTGTGCGTGAACCCGCGATCCGACGTCGACCTGCTCCGCATCATCAACACGCCCGCCCGCGGCATCGGCGACACGACCGTGGAGCGGCTGCGCGCCTCCGCGACGCGCACCGGCTTCTCCTTGTGGGAGGCGATCTCCTCGATGGAGGAAGACGCGGAGCTCGCCGCTTCCGCCAAGGCGAAGCTCGTTCCCTTCCGCGACCTGCTCCGGCGCCTCGGCGACAAGGTGCGGGCGGCGCAGGGAGCCGCCGAGTCGATCGAGATCGTGATGGAGGAGACGGGCTACGCGGACCGGCTCCGGCTGGAAGGGCCGGAAGGTGAAGATCGGCTGGAGAACCTGCGCGAGCTCATCGGGGCGGCGCGCGAGTTCGATACCACCTGGGATCTGGCGCGAAGAGGCGCCTTGCCAGAGCGACAACCCGGTGTCGCGGCCCCGCTCGCTCCCGGCGCCCTCGGCAGCGGAGAGATGCCCGACGACGCGGAGCCGGGCGATCGCCCCGGCATGGGCGCCGCTCTCGCCGCCGCGTTCGCGGAGCTCGACGAGGACACGCCCACGAGTCCGTTGCTCGGGTTCCTCGAGCAGCTCGCCCTGGTCGGCGATGCCGATGCGGCCGAAGGAGGCGAGCGCGTCTCGCTCATGACCCTGCATGCCGCGAAGGGGCTGGAGTTCGACGCGGTATGGATGACGGGCCTCGAGGAGCGCGTCTTTCCCAGCTCGCGCTCGCTTGGCCAGGTCGGTCCGGGTCGCGAGGGAGTCGAGGATCCGGAGGAGATGGCCGAGGAGCGGCGGCTCTGCTACGTGGGCATGACGCGCGCCCGCAAGAAGCTGACGCTCACGCTCGCGCGCTGCCGGTCGCTGTTCGGAGAACTGCGCTTCAACCCGCCGTCGCGCTTCGTGCAGGAGGTCCCCGAGGAGCTCGCCACCGGGCTGTCCGCACTGGCCGCCGCGGAACCGCGCCCTTCCGAAGGCCGCTGGGAACGCGGTTGGGGCGGCCGGCGCGAAGGCGCTGCGGGCGGGGATTACGACTTCGACCAGCGACCGCGCGAGCAGGTAGATGCCCCGTTCGGCCTACGCGGAGGCGGGCCGCCGATGCCGCCGAGGAACCAGGCACGCGCCGGCCGCGTCGATCCCCGCGCCAGACCCGAGAAAAAGCAGGCAACGGAAGGCGTTCTCGGGCTCGGTCCCGGCGCGCGGGTTCGCCACCCTACTTTTGGCGTCGGAACCGTCGAGGACACCGACGGCATCGGCGACGCGCTCAAGTTGACGATCCGTTTCCCGCCCGGCGTCGGGATCAAGAAGGTCCTGGCCCGATTCGTAGACAAGGCCTGACACAGTGTCGCGCGGGAAACTGTGCGACAGAGCCCTTCGGCGTTAGATCCAGGGGATGCTACCTGAAGTGCCGATCACCGAAGAGCTGTTGCGAGCGCTCCCCAAGACCGACCTGCACTGCCATCTCGACGGTTCGCTGCGTCTCAAGACCATGCTGGAGCTCGCCGAGGAGCAGAAAGTCAAGCTTCCCGCCGACACCGAGGACGGGCTCGCCAAGGCGATGAAGATCGGCCAGCGCCACGGCAGCCTCGAGGAATACCTGAAGGGATTCGAGATCACCCTGAGCGTCCTGCAAACGGACGCCGCCCTCTACCGCACCGCCTATGAGCTGGCCCTCGACGCGGCTGCCGAGAACGTCCGCGTCCTCGAGGTCCGCTACTCGCCGGTGCTCCACCTCTCGAAAGGGCTCAAACCCACCGTGGTGGTCGAGGCCGTCCTCGAAGGCCTGCGCAAGGCCGAGCGCGAGGCGGGCATCAAGGCCGGCGTGCTGGTCTGCGGCATCCGCAACATGAGCCCGGAGATCTCGCTCCGCCTCGCCGAGCTATCGGTCGCCTACAAGGGCCGCGGGGTCCTGGGCTTCGACCTCGCCGGCGCCGAGCACGGCAATCCCGCCAAGGACCACCAGGAGGCCTTCCAGCTCATCCTCAACAACAACGTCAATTGCACGGTGCACGCGGGAGAGGCGTACGGTCCGCCCTCCATCGCGCAGGCGCTCCACTACTGCGGCGCGCATCGCATCGGCCACGGCGTGCGGCTGCGCGAGGACGGCGACCTGCTCAACTATGTCAACGATCACCGCATTCCGATCGAGAGCTGCCCGTCGTCGAACGTGCAGACGGGCGCGGTGGCCGACATCGCCTCCCACCCGTTCAAGTTCTATCTGGACTTCGGCATCCGCGTGACGGTGAATACGGACAACCGGCTCATCACCAACACCACCGTCACCAAGGAGCTGATGATTCTCGCGCGCCAGTTCAATCTCACGACCACCGACTTGCAGAACGTCCTCATCGCCGGATTCAAGAGCTCCTTCCTCACCTTCCACGACCGCGCCCAGCTCATCCGCCGGGTGACCGAAGAGATCGACCACACCATCGGCGAGTTCGCGGCCCGCCCTCCTGAAGGCAAGCTCGCGGCCCCGCAGGCCCGGGCCGCCGCTCGCACGGCTCGTAGCTGAACACCCGTTGCATGGCCGCGTTCGCGGATCTACCGTCCGCGGCATGGCCCACAAGACCCTGGCGATGATCCTCGCGGGCGGAGAGGGCAAGAGGCTCGCCCCCCTGACCCACGAGCGCGCCAAGCCGGCGGTCCCCTTCGGCGGGCGCTACCGGATCATCGACTTCGTCCTCTCCAACTTCGCCAACTCCGACCTCCCGCGCATGAAGGTCCTCACCCAGTACAAATCGGATTCCTTGAATACGCACATTTCGCGGGGCTGGCGGCTCTCCTCGATGCTCGGCCAGTTCGTCGAGCCGGTGCCGGCGCAAATGCGCACCGGACCCGAGTGGTACAAAGGCTCGGCCGACGCCATCTACCAGAACCTGAACCTCGTCACCGACGAGGATCCCGAGTACGTCTTCGTCTTCGGCGCCGACCACGTCTACCGCATGGACGTCCGCCAGATGCTCGACTTCCACGTCGAGCAGGGCGCGGACTGCACCGTCGCGGCGATCCCCATGCCCATCGAGCTGGCGAGCTCGTTCGGCGTCATCACCGCCGACGAGACGGGACGGATGATCGACTTCCAGGAGAAGCCCAAGCATCCGAAGCCGATGATCGGCGACTCCAGCAAGATCCTGGCCTCGATGGGAAACTATCTTTTCAGCACCGATGCGCTGGTCCGGGAGATCGTGAGCGACGCGGGAAAGGACACCGCGCACGACTTCGGCAAGTCGATCATCAGCGAGATGTTCCAGAAGACGAAGGTGTCGGTCTATGACTTCGCCAAGAACGACGTCCCGGGCCAGAGCCAGCGCGAGGCCGGGTACTGGCGCGACGTGGGCGACCTCGACACCTACTTCGACTCCAACATGGAGCTGGTCGACGTCGATCCCAAGTTCTCCCTCTACAACGACCTGTGGCCCATCCACACCGCGCCCAACCATTCCGTCGCGGCGGCGAAGTTCGTCTTCGCCAACATCGAGGAAAAGCGCATCGGCACCGCCACCGACTCGCTGGTGAGCGAAGGCTGCATCATCTCCGGCGGCCGGGTGAACAAGTCGATCCTCTCCCCCCGCGTGCGCATCAATTCCTTCTCCGACGTGGACGAGTCGATCCTCTTCGAGAACGTGAACGTCGGACGGCACGCGAGGATCCGTCGCGCGATCATCGACAAGAACGTCGACATCCCCCCCGGCGTCCGTATCGGTTACGATACCGAGGAAGACAAGAAGCGCTTCTTCGTGAGCCCGAACGGCATCGTGGTGGTCCCGAAAGGGATGCGCCTCTCCGATTGAGGATCCGTGACCGCTCGCGCCGTCTTTCTCTGGCACCTGCACCAGCCCGACTATCGCGACGCGCAGACAGGCCAGCCCCTCCTGCCCTGGGTGCGGTTGCACGCCTGCCGCGCGTACTCGGACATGGCCGCCGCGCTGGAGAAGTTCGAGGCGGTGAAGGCGGTGGTGAACTTCGCGCCGAGCCTCCTGCTCCAGCTGGAGGCCTGGCTTTCCGGAAACGCCGTCGATCTCCACGAGGCGCTGGCGAAGAGGCCGGCCGAGTCGCTCGGGCAGGAAGAGCGCATGCTGCTCCTGCGCGACTCGTTCTCGGTCGACTGGGACATCTGGGTGCGGCCGGTCCCGCGCTATGCGGAGCTGCTCGAGCTGCGCGGGAGCGATCTGCGCCATATCGACCTCCTCGATCGGCAAGCGCGCTTCGCGCCGCAGGACCTGCGCGACTTGCAAGTCCACTTCCTCCTCGCCTGGATGGGCTTCGCCGCGCGCCGCGAGGAGCCCTTCGTCGCCGAGCTTGCCGGCAAGGAGCGCGGCTTCTCCGAGGACGAGAAGATCGAGCTGATCGCGACGCAGAGACGGATCGGCGCGCGCATCCTGCCGCGCTGGAAGGCGCTGGCGGCGCGCGGACAGGTCGAGATCACCTGCTCGCCCCTGAACCACCCCATCCTGCCGCTCCTCGTCGCCACCGACTCGGCGCGCCGGGCGATGCCCGGCATGGCGCTTCCGCCGCGCTTCTCCCATCCCGAGGATGCGCGCGAGCAGGTGGGCGTGCTGTTCCGCGATCGCGAGCTGTCCGACATGATCGGATTCCGTTACGCCCGGATGGCGCCGGAAACGGCGGCCGCGGACCTCGTCCGCCGCATCTCCGCAGCCGGTAATGACGCGCTCGTCACCATCGCTCTCGATGGCGAAAATCCCTGGGAGCATTATCCGGAATCGGGCGAGGATTTCCTCGAGGCGCTCTACACGGCCCTGTCCGCGGTCCCGGGGTCGACCGTCCTGCCTCGCGACGAGATCCGCACGCGGAGGCCGCGCGCCCGCATCTCCCGCATCCACTCGGGGAGCTGGATCGACGCCAATTTCCGCATCTGGATCGGCCATCCCGAAGACAACGCCGCCTGGACTCTGCTCGGCGCCGCCCGGGGAGCCCTGGAGCAGACCGAGATGACGGTGGGACTCGAGCAGATCGAGGCTGCCCGCGCCGAGCTGTTCGTCGCCGAAGGTAGCGACTGGTTCTGGTGGTATGGCGACGACTTCGTGACCGACAGCGCCGCCACTTTCGACGCGCTCTTCCGCGGGCGCGTCGCCCAGGCCTACCGGGCGCTCGGTCTCCCGGTTCCCACCGCGGTCAGCACGCCGATCATCGCCCCGTCCAAGGATCTCGCCAACGCGGCGGCGGTCATCGTGCAGCCGCGCCGCCTGATCCAGCCGCTCATCGACGGGTACTCGCGCAACTATTACGAATGGGCTGGCGCGGGGCAGTACCGCCCCGGCTCGGCCATAGGCGGATCGATGTTCCAGGGCCGCTCGGCGTACGAGCAGCTCTGCTTCGGCTTCTCCAAGAGCGAGCTGTTCCTCCGCCTGGACCCTGCCCCCGGGACACAGATCGGCGGCGAGGTGCAGGTCGCGGTGGCGCGGCTCCTCGGCGATCGGCGCGAGGAGAAGACGGGCCGCGTCCTCCTCGGAAAAGGCGGGGGCGACCTGCCCGTCATCGACGAAACGGGCGCCCGCTGCGGTATCGCCCGGACGGGAGTCCTGGTGGAGCTGGCCCTGTCCCTGACCGCGCTCGGGCTCTTCGCGGGGAACCGCATCTCCCTCGTCGTCCGGGTGCTTCGCGGCGACCTCGAGATCGAGCGGCTCCCCCGCCTCGGCGAGCTCGAAACCGTGGTCCCGGACCGCCGCTTCGAGCAGGCGCACTGGCAAGTCTGAGCCCCAATGGCTTTCTGCTATGGTGCCCCGCGCATGCCGGAACTTCGCCGCGACCCCGTGGTGGACCGCTGGGTGATCATCGCGCCGGAGCGGGCCGACCGCCCCAACGCGCTGATCCGGGATTTCCAGCTCCCCGACGACGAGGACGGGTGCCCCTTCTGCCCGGGCAACGAGTTCCTGACGCCTCCCGAGATCGCGGCCCTGCGCGAGCAAGGCCGCTGGACGTGGCGCATCGTCCCGAACCGCTATCCGGCCCTGCGCACCGAGGAGCGGATGTCGCGCAAGGGGATCGGTCTCTACGACCGCGTCGCCGGCGTCGGCGCCCACGAAGTCATCATCGAGACCGACAGCCACAAGCAGCCGCTCCACGAGCTGCCCCTCCCCCGCATCTCGAGCGTCTTGCGAGCGGTGCAGGACCGCATCCTCGACCTCTCTCGCGACGTGAGGCTGCGGAGCATCGTCTTCTTCAAGAACAGCGGCGCGATCGCGGGCGGGTCGCTCTCCCACGCCCATTCGCAATTGCTCGCGCTACCCATCGTGCCCCTGGAATTGCAGCGCGAGCTCGAGGGCGCCCGCCGCCACTTCGAGGCGCGGGAGCGGTGCATCTACTGCGACGTGCTCGACCAGGAGATCGGCGACCGATCGCGGCTCGTCCTCGAAACGGACCTCTGCGTGGTGCTCGCCCCGTACGCGGCGCGCACGCCGTTCGAATTGCTCGTCCTCCCGCGCGAGCACCGCTCGGCCTTCGAGCGGTCCAGCGCCGAAGAGCTTTCCGCCCTCGCCTCCGCGCTGCGCACGGCGCTGCGCAAGCTCGATCTCGCGTTGGACCGGCCGGCCTACAACCTCTATCTGCACACCCTGCCGCTCCGC
>VBKL01000167.1 GCA_005879805.1 Deltaproteobacteria bacterium
CGACATGGTGGCGCGCTCGCGGATGTCGCGCTCCATGCTCAGCGCCAGATCGTCGGGCAGGAACTTGCCGAGCGCCTCCTTCAGCTCGGCCAGGTTCTTGACCGTGTTCTTGCGCTGCCAGAGGGCGCTCTCCCAGTCCTCCCGCGAGACTGCGCGGTATCCGGGCAGCCGCGTCCAGTCGGGCTCCGCGTAGGCGCGCTCGAGCGGGTACTTGAAGGGTTGATCGCCGGCCTTTCGCTTCTGCCTCGGTGCCACCGCGCTCAAGGGAAGCCTCCTCGCGCGTGTCTATATGCCGCCTCGCGGGGCGGTCAAGGCGAGCGCGGAGGCGCACACACGCTACACTGCGCGCCCCGTGCTCCGCTTTCCCCTCGGCCCCTTCCCCGTGAGCGTCGCCCCGTCCTTCCTGCTGGCCGCGGCCATCCTTGGCTTTCCCTTCCTCGAAGACCTTCCCGTGCTGGCGCTCTGGATCCTGGTCGTCTTCGTCAGCGTCCTCGTCCACGAGATGGGACATGCGGTGGTGGGGAAAGCGCTCGGCGGGCACCCCGAGATCCAGCTGGAGCGGTTCGGGGGCGTGACCTACCCGAACCTGCCCACTCCCCCGAGCGCGCTGAGCCAGATCGGGCTGTCGCTCGCTGGACCGATCGCCGGGCTGATTCCCGGCGCCGCCGGGTGGGCAATCGAGCGCTATGCGACTCCCGGGCCGGGATCCGCCCTCGCCATCGTCGCCGAGCTCGCCATCACCACCAGCCTCTTCTGGACGGCGCTCAACCTCCTTCCGGTGCTCCCGCTCGATGGCGGCCGTGTCCTGCTCGCCGTGCTCCAGGGGATACGCAAGAAGCCGAGCATCCGGGCAGCGAGCGTGATCTCGGCCGTGGTCGCCGGAGTGGCTGCGCTCATCGCCTGGCAATTGTTCGGCCAGGTGTTCGTCGCCCTCTGGCTCGCGCTTTTCGCCTTCCAGAATATCGCCCAGAGCCGCGCGATTTCCGCCCCGCGGGAGGCCCCGCCCGCCGTGCCGGAGGCTGCCGCGGACGAGCGTGCCGACGTCGAGCGGGAACTGTCCCGCGCGCGGTCCGCGCTGCTCGCTCGCGACGAGCGGACCGCGCTCGCGGTCGCCTCGAAGCTCGAGGAGTCGGAAGGGCCGTATCGGCAAGCCGCCGGTCTGCGCATCCGCGCCGGCGTGGAGCTTGCGCGAGGAGACAACACAGCGGCCGGGCTCCATGCTGGACGCAGCTTCACGCTCTGGCAGAGCCCCGACGCGGCGGTGGTGGCGGCGCGGGCGAACCTGCGCGCAGGCGAGCGGGAGCGCGCGCTCAACTGGCTCCGCCGGGCGGTCGAGGCGGGAGCGCACCCGGCGGCGGTGCGAGACGATCCGGAGCTGGGCGGGCTCGCGTGATCGGCTGTTGAAACGGCCGATTTCTGGACGCGACCGCGAAGTCGTGACATCCGCGTCGCATGTCGATTTCCTTCCTCTCGAACCATGCCCGCGTCCTGGCCATGGTCGCCGCCGAATCCGATGTCCGATTGCGCGACGTCGCCGTGCGTCTCGGCATTACCGAGCGGGCCGTGCAGCGGATCGTCGCCGAGCTGGAGCGGGAAGGGCTCCTTTCCCGGGCGCGGGAGGGCCGCAGGAACCGGTACGAGGTGCGGCGGGACGCCCGGCTGGATTCCTTGCTCGACCTTGCGTTCGGGCCCGGAGCGCCTCCGCCTGCGGCACCACCTGCGCGGCCGCGCCAATTCCACTCTCGGCGCGAAGACTCGTTCATCGACTGAGCCACAGAGCGGCATCCGGTCTTGACGCCGCACAGGGCGGGCGGCATCTTGCCGCGCCCCACATGCCCATCGCAGGCAGAGATCGGCTCTTTCCCCGGGTCAGCGACGCCGAATGGCAGGACTGGCGCTGGCAGCAGCGCAACGCGCTGCGCTCCCTCGAGGCGCTCGAGCGACTCATCCCCCTCACCGAGGACGAGCGCGAGGGCAGCAAGAGGACCGCGTCGGTCTTCCGCCTCGGGATCTCGCCCTATTACCTGTCGCTCATCGACCCCGACCATCCGTTCTGCCCGGTCCGCATGCAGGCGATCCCCGTGCGCGCCGAAGCCGTCGCCCACGAGGGAGAGCTGCGCGATCCGCTGGGTGAGGACCTCCACCGGCCGGTCCGCGCCCTGGTGCACAAGTATCCCGATCGGGTTCTCTTGCTCGCCCTCGACCACTGCTCCGTCTACTGCCGCCACTGCACGAGGCGGCGGATCACCGGTGGCGCGGAAGGAGGGATCACCCGCGAAGAGCTAGCCGAGGCGCTCGGGTACCTCCGCGACCACCGCGAGGTGCGGGACGTCCTCATCTCGGGCGGCGACCCGCTCCTCTTGTCTACCGAGCGGCTCGTCGAGCTGCTCGAAGGCATCCGCGAAATCCCGCACGTCGAGATCGTCCGCATCGGAACGCGAATTCCGGTCTGCCTTCCCATGCGCGTCGACGACACGCTGGCGCGGGCGCTCCGCCGATTCGCGCCGCTCTTCGTCGTCACCCATTTCAACCACGCCAAGGAGATCACGCCCGAGGCGCGCGCCGCCTGCGAGATGCTCGTCGACCACGGGGTCCCGGTGGAGAACCAGGCCGTCCTCATGCGGCGGGTGAACTCCTCGGTGCAGTCCATCAAGGACCTGATGCAGAAGTGCCTGACCATGCGCGTCCGTCCGTACTACCTGCACCAGATGGACGTCGCGGAAGGGCTCGAGCACCTGCGCACGCCGCTCTCGCAAGGGATCGCGATCCTGCAGGGCCTGCGGGGCTGGACGAGCGGCCTCGCCGTGCCCCATCTCGCGGTCGATCTCCCCGGCGGCGGCGGCAAGGTCACCCTCCAGCCCGACTACTTCATCGAGCGCCGCGGCGACAGGACTCTCCTGCGCAATTACCGGGGCGAGCCGTACGCCTATCCGGAGCCGCGCGAGACCGACTGCCGGGTGCCCTACGACGAGGTCTTCTACGGCCCTCCGCCGCGCGCTCCCGCGCCGAGAAGGAGCCTGCGCGTTGCGAGGAGAAGTTCGTGATCACCCGGATCCTCGAAGCGCTCTTCGCCTGGATCACCGGAATCATCTCCGCCATGGGCTACGGCGGCATCGTGCTCCTCATGGGGATCGAGAGCGCCTGCATCCCGCTCCCGAGCGAGATGATCATGCCGTTCGCCGGCTACCTGGTCAGCACGGGACGCTTCTCGCTCTTCGGGATCGCCCTCGCCGGCGCCATCGGCTGCGTGGTCGGGTCCATTCCCGCCTACTACGCGGGGCAGTACGGAGGGCGGCCGCTGGTCGAGAAGTACGGCAAGTACGTCCTCATGAACGCCGAGCACCTGACCTGGGCGGAGCGCTTTTTCGAGCGGCGCGGCGAGGTCACCGTGCTCATCGCGCGCCTCTTGCCCGTTGTCCGCACCTTCATCGCCTTTCCCGCCGGCATGGCGCGCATGCCGATGGGGAAGTTCATCGCCTACACGTTCATCGGCTCCTTTCCCTGGTGCCTGGGACTCGGCTGGGTGGGCGTGAAGGTCGGCGAGCACCGCGAGGTCCTCACGCCGTGGTTCCACAAGGCGGACGCGGTCATCGTCGCGCTGCTCGTGGCCGGCGTCGCCTGGTTTGTCTGGAAGCAGACGTCGTCGCGGCGCCGCACAGGCCGCGCCCCGGGGTCGTAGAACGCGGACGGAGCGATTGTGAAACGCGCTTCCCATCCCGGTTTCGGGGAAGGTCGCCCAACGTCCGCCGATGCCCCTCCTGCGGCGTCCACGCGCCCTTTCGCCATGTTGGCAGGCCCCGTGCACGTGCAAGCCTGGCCGGAGAGAGTTCCGGCGGGCGAGGGGCAATGGCGATCGGGCGGATGGGGTTGGTCGGGGTGTTGTTCGGTGCAACCTTCGCGTGTGCACACGGAGGCGCTCGTCCCGCCGAGCGCGCCGCGCTTTCCCTCGGGCACTACCAGGTCGAGTCGATCCGGTCGCGCGCCAATCTCGACGGCGTGGACAAGTTCGTGGAGATCAGCGAGGTCGGGTCGAGGATGGTCGACGCCCGCGGCGGCGAGCATCTGCTCATGGAGCGTGGCGCGCTGGTGCTCGCTTCGGGCGGTCGTTGCCGCCTCGCGCTCGCGGTCTCGGTCGACGGCGAAGAGCCCGGCATCTCGGACCGCACCTGCACCTGGGAAGTGAACGGCGACGTCTTCTTTCTCGGCGATCGCGACGGCGCCCGCACCGCGTACAAGGTCCAGCGCGCCGGCGAAAAGCTGGTGCTGGAAGGCATCAAGGACTTCGGCCCCGACGGCGAAGAGGTCGGCGACGCCTCCGGCGAGCGCATCGTGCTCGTACAGGGCTCCTCGCGGCTGCCCGGCGCGGGACCCATCAACGAGGCTCGCAACGCGTCGCAAGAAGAACTGCCGACCAGCGAGTTGTAGCGGTAGACTCCGCCCATGGCGGAGGCCCTCTTCCTCACCTCCCGGCTGCTCGCCGCCGAAGGGGTGATCCACGGATTCTCGCTACGGACCGGCGGCGTCTCGACCGGACCGCTGGAAAGCCTGAACCTCGGCCGAGGCGTCGGCGACGATGCCGATGGCGTAGAGGAGAATCTGCGCCGTCTCGCCGGCGAAGCCGGTCTTCCGGGACCACAGGCATTCGCGTCCGCTTACCAGGTGCATGGCGATCGCGTCGTCGGGGCTTCGCAGGCCGCAGCGTTGATTGCGATGCACGAGATCTTTCCCGCCACCGAGAGCCGCGAAAGCGACGGGTCGCACGGGATCGAGGCCGACGCGGTCGTCGCGCTCGAGCCCGGCATCGCCGCTTCGGTGCGGGTCGCCGACTGCGTGCCGGTCCTGCTCTTCGCGCCCGAGCGCGGGATCGGCGCGGCGGTTCATTCCGGCTGGCGAGGCACGCGGCTCTCCATCGCGGGACGCGGCGTGCGCGCGCTCCAGCACGTAGCGGGAGCCAATCCCAAGACCATCCTCGCCGCCATCGGTCCCTCCATCGGCCGTTGCTGTTACGAGGTCTCTCGCGACCTCGCCGATCGGTTCCGTGCGCTCTTCGGTCCCGAGGTTGCGGACGATCCGGCGCAGGTTGCGCACCCGCATCTCGACCTCCGGCGCTGTATCGAGGGTGCGCTCCTATCGGCCGGTGTCCGACCCGAGCGCATCGAGCAGGTGCCTGGTTGCACGTCCTGCGATCGATCGGCGTTTTTCAGCCATCGGCGCGATCAGGGCCGGACCGGCCGGCATCTGGCCTTCGTCGCCACTCGATCCTGACCGGTGCAGGCCGTTCCAGGTGGGCGGAAGTAGGCGGAGAACGCTCGGTTTTTTCTAAGTCCTTTCTTTGACAGGCCCCTCCTCGAAGGTGATCATTCCCAGGGGCGCGCGGGCATCCTTCCGCGTCCGCGGAGGCTTGTCTTGCGGTTTGCCATCGTTCTCGTTCCACTCGCTTGCGCGTGCGCCTCGGCGCCCGTGCGCGAGGATTCCCAGCTCGCGGAGCTTCGCGGCCAGCTCGCTGCCCAGTCGGAGCAGATCGCCGCGCAGCAGCGCCGCATCGACGAGCTCGAGGTGAAGGTCGCCGCCGTCGCCTCGCGCGCCGAGCCGAAGACGGTCGTCATCCAGGCGCCGGCGCAGCCAGCCGCTGCGGCGGCTGCGACGAAGCCCGCGGTGCCCGCCAAGGATCCGCGTCCGCATCTCAAGACCGTGAAGCTTTCGCCGCGCATGCCGCGACACGATTTCAACCCGGTCGAGCGGGCTCCGCGCATTCCCTCCACCATCGCGCTTCGCGACCCCGACGAGCAGGCGCTCGCGAGCCTCGACGACGTTCCGGTCGATGCCTTCATTCGCGCCGAAGTGGAGGCGGATCACTCCTTCGCTTCCGCCGTGCGCGAGCTGAACGACGGACAACTCGCCAGCGCGGAAGCCGATCTCCTCGCCTTCGTGCAGAAGTACCCACGCCACAACGCCGCGGACAACGCGCTCTACCTCGCCGGGCTCATCCGGCAGAACCGCGGCGATTGCGAGAGCGCGGTTCCGCTCTTCGACCGCGTCCCCCGCGAGTATCCGGCCGGCGATTCGGTCGCGCCGGCGCTGCTCGAGAAGGGCCGCTGCCTGCGCATGCAGCAGCACGCGGAAGAAGCGCGCCGGACGCTGTCGCGGCTTCTCGCCGAACATCCGCAGGCCGTCGAGGTGACGACCGCGCGGCAAATCCTCCAGTCGCTCGAAGAATCGCAGTCCGGGAGGCCTTGATGGCCAAGACGATCGCTGCCACCTCCGCCTTGATCCTCGTCGTGGCCGGCGCCGCCCATGCGCAGCAGCCGGCCGGTGCTTCGCAACAGCCCGCGGCCGCCACCCAGCAGGGCAATGCGACCACCCAGCCCACGCAGCAGCCTTCGACTCCCGCTACGCCCGAAGGCTCCTTGCGGGTGCAACCGGGCGACCAGGGCGCGGCCGTTCCCGCGCAACCCGGGACCACCGAGGAGTACACCATCCAGAAGGGCGACACCCTCTGGGACCTCTCGCAGAAATTCCTCAACAGCCCCTGGTACTGGCCCAAGATCTGGAGCCTGAACCCCGGCATCGAGAACCCGCACTGGATCTATCCGGGCAACCGCATTCGCGTCGTTCCCGGGCCCGGCGGACAGGGCGTCATCCAGATCGAGCAGGGACAGGCGACAAGCGGCGCGGGCCAGCCGCCGCAGCGCGCAGAGCCCGAGGAAGAGGAGCCGCAGGAGCCCGCCGACCTCGCTGTCGTGAAGGGCAATACTCGCGAAAGCGCGCAAGCGAGCCGCACCGTTTCCAGCTCCGGCAAGCTCTCCTTCACCCCGCCGCCGGTCCTGGCCATCCGCCAGAACGGGCTCGCGACGCCCGAGGAGATGCGCGACTCGGGCGTCCTCGACGCGAGCTTCGAGGAGAAGGAGCTTCTCGCCAACTTCGACACCGCCTATGTCGAGTTCAAGAACGGGATGACGGCGAAGGCGGGCGACATGCTGATCCTCTTCCGTCCCGCCGAGCAGATCGTCTCGCCCACTACCCACCGGGTCCTCGGGCAGCGCGTGAAGACAGTCGGCGAGGCGAAGGTGCTGAGCTGGAACGGCAAGCTCGCGACCGTCCAGATCACTCGCGCGCTGGAGGAGATCCAGCGCGGGGACCGCGCCCGCCCGTGGACGCCGCAGATGGTGCGCGTCTCGCCGCGGCCCAACGGCCGCGAGCTTTCCGGCGTGATCGTCAGCTCGGTCACCTCGGGCGTCAGCGAGCTCGGCGAGTCGAACCAGGTCTACGTCGACAAGGGCAAGGCGGACGGCGTCGAGGTCGGCAACACCTTCGTCGTGGTCCGCAAGGGCGACGGCCTGAGCGCAGGCCCGCTCGATTCCGGTCACGTCTCGAGCGCGTACATGGCAGGCGAGGCAGGAATGCGCGCCTCGACCGTGAAGACGCCGGACGAGAACGTCGGGCTCCTCCTCGTCGTGGACGTGAAAGACAAGCTGAGCATCGCGATGGTGGTGAAGAGCGTGCGCGAGCTCAAGTCGGGCGACGTCGTCGAGATGCACGCCCAGCAGGGTTCGGGCGGTCCCTGACCGCTGCCGGCGCACGCCGGAGCGCTCGTGAAAGGTCCTGCCGCGGAGGCCGAGCTTCTCGCCGCCTGCGGCTTCGCCGCCGTTCCCGGCGTCGGAGCGGCTACCCTTTCGCGCATCGTCGCGGCGTTCGGCTCGTTCGAGGCCGCTCTCCACGCCGGTACCTCCGGCCTGCGTTCGCGCGCGGCGGATCTTCGGCTGCGAACGGAGGCGTCGCGCTACCTCGAGGACGATCCGGACCTCGGTCGCCTCGGGAGCTGGGCGCTGGAAGAAGCACGCAAGGCCGGGGCGCGTCCGCTCCTGTTGGGGCACGAAGGGTATCCGCCGCTGCTCGCACGAAGCGCGAAGGCGCCCGTGGTCCTCTACGTTCGCGGGACCCTTGCCCCCGAGGCGAGACGCGTCGCCGTGGTCGGGGCCCGCGAGTGCGACGAGCAGGGACTCGATCTGGCGAGGGCGCTCGGAGAGGACCTCGCGCGCGGCAAGATCGAGGTGGTCTCTGAGGTAGTCGTACGCGCGGGCGCGCGTTCGGGGGCGCTGGTCACCGCCCGCGATGCGGTCGACGAGGGGCGCCCGGTGTTCGCGATGCGCGGGCCGCCGGGCGAGGCGCTCTCGGAAGGTCCGGCGATGCTCCTGCGCGACGGGCTCGCGCGGCAGGTGACCGATGCGGCGGATCTCTGCGTCCAGATGGGGTGGGACCTGGACGTACCCCAGCGCGAGCCTCGGCCGAAGGCGGATCGGCCGCGCGTGCAAACCGACGAAGCCGGCGAGCGCCTGCTAGCTTTGCTGGACGATCATACCGAGATGCATGTAGACGAGCTTGCCGCGAGGTCCCATCTTGCGCCGCAAGAGGTCCTCCGGAAGTTGACAGAACTGGAGGTCCTGGGTCTGTGCAGGCAAAGACCGGGGAAATACTTCCTCCGTTGTTAGGCTCTCGCCGAACCGACCGGGCGTGCCGGGCATCTACCGCCACCCCGAGGAAACGATGAAAGAGAGCAAGGTCGCAAAGAAGGCCCCAGCGGCCAGCAAAGCGTCCCGGAAGGCCAAGGCCCCGGCCGAAGAAGCCGAGGCCCCGGAGCCGAAGGAAGCCAAGGAGACCAAGCCCTCGCGTTCGCGGAAGAAGGCGGAAGGTGCGAGCGGCAACACGCTCGTGGTGGTCGAGTCTCCCGCCAAGGCCAAGACCATCAAGAAGTACCTGGGGGCCCGCTACACGGTGAAAGCGTCCGTGGGCCACATCATGGACCTCCCCAAGTCGAAGATCGGCGTCGACGTGGAGAACGGTTTCGAGCCCGTCTACGAGGTCATCAAGGGAAAGGTGAAGGTGGTGGCAGAGCTCAAGGCGGCCGCCAAGAACGCCAGCATGGTCCTCATCGCGACCGACCCCGATCGCGAGGGCGAGGCCATCGCCTGGCACGTCCGCGAGCAGATCAAGCGCACCAAGGTCCCGTCCCAGCGGATCCTCTTCAACGAGATCACCAAGAAAGCGATCCAGGAAGCGATCGCGAAGCCGCTGGAGCTGAACCGCTCGCTCTATGACGCCCAGCAGGCGAGGCGCGTCCTCGACCGGCTCGTCGGCTACCAGATCTCTCCCATCCTCTGGAAGAAGGTCCGGCGCGGACTTTCCGCCGGCCGCGTGCAGTCGGTGGCGGTGCGCCTCGTCGTCGAGCGCGAGAAGGAGATCGCCGCGTTCGTCCCGGTCGAGTACTGGTCGATCGAGGCGGACCTCGCCGCCGATCTGCCCCCGCAGTTCCGCGCCAAGCTCATCAAGCTCGACGGCGAGAAGGTGGAGCTGCCGTCGGAGCAGGTGACGAGTCCGCTCGTCGAGCAGCTCAAGAAGCTCCCGTTCACCGTCGCCAAGGTCGACAAGAAGGAACGCCGCCGCAACGCGCCCGCGCCCTTCATCACCTCCAAGCTGCAGCAGGAGGCCGCGAACAAGCTGGGGTTCACCGCCAAGAAGACGATGACCCTGTCGCAGCGCCTCTACGAAGGTGTGGAGCTCGGCGAAGAAGGCCAGATCGCGCTCATCACCTACATGCGCACGGACTCGGTGCGGCTCTCGCCCGAGGCGGTGACCGTGGTGCGCGGCTATATCGAGCAGCGGTTCGGCAAGGATTACCTGCCGGCAGAGCCGGTCGTGTTCAAGACCAAGAAGAGCGCGCAGGACGCGCACGAGGCGATCCGGCCGACCTCGATCGACTACCCGCCCGAGAAGGTCCAGCCGCATCTCGAGCGCGACATGTACCGGCTCTACGAGCTCATCTGGAACCGGTTCGTCGCCTGCCAGATGGTTCCCGCGGTCTTCGACCAGACCACCGCCGACATCGAGGCGGGCGGCGCGGCCGCCTTGCGCGATGCCGCCGCGAAGCCCCGCTCGTTCCTCTTCCGCGCCACGGGTCAGATCCTCAAGTTCCCCGGCTACCTCGCCGTCTACGGCGCCGAGGTGCCCACCGAGCCTGAAGCGGGCGCGGAGAAGATGGAAGGCGACGACGAGGAGAAGGGCGACATCGCGCGCCAGCTCCCACCTCTCGCCCAGGGGCAGCGGCTGCAGCTCGTGCAGATCGTCCACGAGCAGCACTTCACCCAGCCACCCCCGCGCTTCAACGAAGCATCGCTGGTCAAGGAGCTGGAAGAGGACGGAATCGGGCGTCCTTCGACGTACGCGGCCATCCTCTCCACCATCCAGGACAAGGAGTACGTGGAGAAGAAGGAAGGCCGGTTCTATCCCACCGAGCTCGGCAAGGTCGTCACCGAGCTGCTCCTCTCCGCCTTCCCCAACGTGATGGACGTGAGTTTCACCGCACGGATGGAGGAGGAGCTGGACGAGGTCGAGGAAGGGAAGATGGACTGGGTGAAGGTGCTCGACGAGTTCTACGGGCCCTTCAAGAAGACGCTCGCAGCCGCCGAAGAGCAGATGCGCGACGTCAAGCGCGAGGAGAAGCCGACCGACCTCGCCTGCGAGAAGTGCGGCTCGCCGATGGTCATCAAGTGGGGGCGGATGGGACGGTTCCTCGCCTGCTCCGGCTATCCCGAGTGCAAGAACACCAAGGACTTCATCGAGAAGGACGGCAAGATCCAGGTGGTCGAGGACATCCCGACCGACGAGGTGTGCCCGACCTGCAGCAAGCCGATGATCAACAAGCGGGGCCGGTTCGGGCGGTTCCTCGCCTGCAGCGATTATCCGGCCTGCAAGACCACGCGTCCGATCACGCTCAAGGGCGTGCCCTGCCCGGATTGCGGCGGCGGCCTGGCGGAGCGCAAGACGCGGTTCGGAAAGAGCTTCTACGGGTGCGTCAACTACCCGAACTGCAAGTTCGCAGCCTGGGATCGGCCGATCCCGGGACCTTGCCCGCAGTGCGGCAAGCCCTACCTCCTCGCCAAGTACAGCAAGCGCGAGGGGCCCTACATCGCCTGCCCGGACAAGGAATGCGGGTACCGGCGCGAGGCTCCCGAGCCCGGCGCCGCGACCGAAGGCCAGCCGGCGGCCTGAAACTGAAATGCGCTGGCGGTCACCTCCGTAAGGGCGAGTGCCCTTTCCTGGGAGGTGCCGCGATGCGTATGTCCCCCGCAGCCATGGGCTTCGTCCTGCTCGCCTCCGCGGGATGCTTTGCGGGAGCCCAGAAGAAAGACGGCCACGAGATCCGGGGAGAGGCGCAGACACGCGAGGTGCCGGCCTTCCATGCGGTGTCGGTGGAGTCGGGCATCCACGCGACCATCGCCATCGGCGCGCAGCGGCCGCTCGAGCTCCGGGGCGACGAAAAGACCCTCGCCATGGTCGAGACGACCGTCGAAGACGGCGAGCTGCGCATCGGCTTCAAGCGGCACTCGTGGACGCACTGGGTCTCGCACGAGGTCCACGTGTCCATCCAGACGCCCGAGTTACGCGCCGCCTCTGCGAGCGGCGGGAGCGACATCCGGGCGGAGATGACCTCGGCGCCGGAGACGGAAATCGCGGCGAGCGGCGGTGGCGAGGTGCACGTGCGCGGGATCGACACCGAATCGCTGCGGATCAGCGGCTCGGGAGGGGCGGTCATCGAAGTGACCGGACGGGCGGGTCAGGCGGAGATCGAGATGTCCGGCGGTACGGAAGTGAAGGGCGCTGCGCTGTCGGTGCGGAACGTTCGCATCGACGGGAGCGGCGGGTCGGAAGCGGAATTGCGGGCGGACGGGCGGATCAGCGGCTCGCTGTCGGGAGGGTCTGAATTGCACATCCGCGGGAACGCGCGCTCGCGGGTGGCGACTTCGGGCGGCTCGTCCGTCGACTTCGACGATTAGGAATTACCGATCGTAGATTCCTTGCTTGAGTCCCGCGCCGGCCGGCCAAAGCCCACTCCCCGCCTTCTCGACCAACCTGTGACCGCCGGGGGACGAACCCCCGTAGCGAGCAACCGGCCCGGCTGCGGAACGAAAGGAAAACTGAGCACCCTGGCCGGGGCGGCAAGAGGCGAGCGTTTCGTCGAGGGCTTGCGTGGCGCCGTTTGCGCGTGTACGCCCCAGAGGTGACCGCGCGGATCACCATCATCGGCGGAGGCCTCGCGGGATGCGAGGCGGCGCTCGTCGCCAGCTCGTACGGGGCCTCTGTCCGGCTGGTCGAGCAGAAACCGATCAAGCGCTCGCCCGCCCACAAGACCGACGGCCTGGCGGAGCTGGTTTGCTCCAATTCGCTCCGGTCCGACAACCCGGAGAACGCCATCGGGCTGCTCCACGAGGAGTTGCGCCGGCTCGGGTCGCCCATCCTCGACGAAGCGGACCGTGCGCGCGTCCCCGCGGGAGATGCTCTGGCCGTCGATCGCGTTCGGTTCAGCGACGGTCTCACCCGCCGGATTGCCGGGTCCCCGCTCATCGAGCTGAGCCGCGAGGAAGCGCTGGAGCTGCCTGTGGGACCGGATCCATGCATCCTCGCCACGGGGCCGCTCACCGGCGAATCGCTCGCGCGCTCGCTGGCGGATGCGGTGGGCGCGTCCGCGCTCGCCTTCTACGATGCGCTCGCGCCCATCGTGGCGGCGGACTCGATCGATCCCTCGTTCGCCTACGCGAAGTCGCGCTACGGCAAGGGATCCGGAGACGACTACCTCAACCTGGCGCTCTCGCGGGAGCAATACGACCGCTTCGTCGACGAGCTCGTGAGAGGTGAGAAGGTCGCAGCCCACTCCTTCGAGGAGCCGCGCTACTTCGAGGGCTGCCTGCCCATCGAGGTAATGGCGGCGCGCGGGCGCGAGGTGCTCTCGCACGGCCCGATGAAGCCGGTTGGCCTCGAGCACCCACAGACAGGCGTGCGGCCCTGGGCAGTCGTGCAGCTACGCCGGGAAGATCGCGCCGGCACGGCCTACAACCTGGTCGGCTTCCAGACCCGGCTCACCTGGCCGGAGCAGAAGCGGATCTTCTCGACCTGCATCCCGGGACTCGCGAACGCGCAGTGGATCCGCCTCGGGCAGGTCCATCGCAATACCTTCCTCGACGCTCCGCGCGTCCTTGCCGCGGATGGGACGCTGAAGACGCGCCCTCACGTGTACTGCGCGGGGCAGATCACCGGCGTCGAGGGCTATGTCGAGAGCGCGGCGTCAGGGCATATCGCGGCGCGGCGGCTAGTCGCGCGCCTCCGTGGCTCGGAGCTCCAGGCGCCGCCGCCGACCACCGCCATCGGAGCGCTCTTGCGGCACGTCTCCGGCGAAGCGCATCCCGAGGGTTACGACTACCAGCCGAGCAACGTGGTGTTCGCGCTCTTCCCGCCGCTCGATGCGCGCCATCGCAAGAGCGAGCGCAAAGCGCGATACGTGGCCCGCGCGCGCGCCGATCTGGAAGCGTGGGCCGCCGGGCAGGGCATTCCGCTGCGGCCCCCCGCGCGCGAGCCGGCCGCGGAGCGCGAACCTTCTCCACCAGCTCCCACGGTACCAACGCTGTCCGACACCGCCAGCCGTCCGATGGAACCTCCGCGGTGATGCAAGAAGCCGCTCTGCGCCGCGGGTTGGCGGCGCTCCTGATCTGGTGCGTTTTCGCCTGCTCGAAAGGCCCGCCGGGCCGCAAGCTCGCGAGCGGCATCGCGCGCGACGTGTCGATCTCGTCCGGTGGTGGGCTGGTCTCCTTCCTGACGGCCGTCACCCATCCGCCCGATCCGGGCCTTCCCGAAGATCTGCTGCTCGGCGACCTCTACGTCGCCAAGGTCGCCTCGGGTGACGCATCGCAGATCGGGTCCGCGGTTCCCAACCTGCGCGGCGCCCGCGCCTACGATCCCTCCGGCACCTCGCTGGCCTTTCTCGCGCGGTACCGGTACCGCGACGGCCAAGGCGAGCTTGGCGTCGTAGGCGGGCCTGGGACGGTTCGGACCGTCGCCGACGGCGTCACGAGCTTCGCCTGGGCCGCCTCGGGAAAGATGCTCGCCTTCGTCGCGGACGGGCGCCTGCGCGCGCTCGACGTCTCGCGCGAAGGAACGACGCCGACGCTCGCGCTCGACGGCGTACAGACTTTCGCCTGGGCTCCGGCCGGCACGAGGCTCGCCGCCCGATCGGCAGGATCCTCCGGAGGACGCGTCGAGCTGCTCGATGTCGCGACGGGACGAACCCGCGAGGCAGCCAAGGCCAGCTCCGATCTGTCGTTCGGACCCGACGGCACCCTCTACGTCCTCGGCGCCGCTCCCGAGAAGGGCGGGGATCGGCCGCTGCAGGCCATCGCCTCGTTCGACGCTGCGGCACAGGAGGTCGGGCGCGCGACCTCGTTCGCCGTCTCGCCGCAGGGCGATCTGGCGATGCTCGGCACCGACAAGAACCCGGGCGCGGCATTCGGGACGCTGCTGCGGCGCTCGCGAGACGGTGCTGCGAAGGTCGTCGGCGAGCACGTCAGCGAGTACCGCTTCGCTCCGCGCGGCGACCTGCTCTACCTCGCCGGCTACGATCTGCGGGCGCGGGCCGGAACGCTGGCCGTCGCAATGCTCTCCGGCGGGACGCGCGAGATCGCGCGCAAGGTACAGAGCTTCTCGATCGCCGGCGACCGGGTGCTCTACATCGTGCAGCACCCCGAAAAGGGCGACTTCCGCATCGAGCTTTGGACGGCGGACCTCACCTCGCAGGCGCCGCCGCGCAAGGTCGAGGACGGAGTCTACGGCTACGAGCTCGCTCCGGACGGCGCGACCCTCTTCTACAAGGCCCGCTGCGCCGGCGGGCCGCGAAGCTGTTCGCTGTTCCGCGCACCCATCGACGGCTCGCGGCCTGCGCAGATGGTGACTCCGTCCATGGCCGGCTTCGAGCTGTCGAAGGACGGAAAGCGACTCCTGGTCGCGATGCCGCATCGGTGCGCGGCGCGAGCCGTCGACCTGTCGGTCGTCCCGGCGGATCAGGACCAGGCGGCTACGGTGAACCAGAAGCCGTTCGTGGAGGAGGTCGACCCGGCCGCCGCCTTCGCGAACGGGACGGGGACGCGCGCCGTCTACGCCGCGCTCACCTCGCGACGCGCCGGCGTGTACGTCGTCGATCTGCCCTGAACCTCTGGCGAAGGATTTGTTGCCCTCCGCCTCGTCGTCGTCGAGCATCAGGAACGTGGATGCCATCGACGAGTTCGCCGACCATCTCCTCCGCATCGCTCGGGCCTCGCCGAACACCGTCCGCGGGTACGTCTCCGACTTGCGCCAGCTCGCGGGATGGCTCTCCTCGGCCGGAAAAGCGCTCGACGAGGCCGATCGCGACGATCTTCGCGGCTTCCTCGCCTCGCGCTTCGCGCACGACCAGCCGGCGACGCTCTCTCGCAAGCAGTCGAGCCTGCGCGCCTTCTACGACCATCGGGTGCGGATGGGGCGGCTCGACGACAGCCCGGCCCGCGCGCTCGTCCGCCCCAAGCGGCGCCGCTCGTTGCCCAACGTGGTCACCGTCGACGACGTCTTCGCGCTGCTCCGGACTCCCAGCGACAAGACCGCGGCGGGATTGCGCGATCGGTGCGCCTTCGAGCTCTTGTACGGGGCGGGGTTGCGCGTTTCCGAATTGGTCGGGCTCGACCTCGAAGACCTCCTCGACGGCGTCAGCGCGGTTCGCGTGCTCGGGAAGGGGGGGAAGGAGCGCCTCGTGCCGCTCGTGGCCAAGGCGCGCGAGGCGACGCTCGGGTATCTCGAGCGGCGCGGGGAGCTCGGTTCGGGACCGGCCCTGCTGCTCAATCGACGCGGAGGCAGGCTCACCACCCGGAGCGTCGCGCGGCATCTCGCCAGGTACGCGCTCGCCTGCGGGACGCGGCGGCACGTCCATCCGCACGCGCTCCGGCACAGCTTCGCTACCCATCTGCTCGACATGGGCGCCGACCTGCGCGGCATCCAGGAGCTGCTCGGACACGCCTCGCTCTCCACCACGCAGCGCTACACGCATGTCTCCAGCGAGCGGCTGGTGCAGACGTACGAGGATGCGCACCCGCGGGCGCGGCGAAGACCCTAGCGGCGATCGCGTCGGCGGCGGGCGAGCGCGAGCTGGCCGTCGAGGAAGGCGCGCATCGAGGTCCCCTCGGCGCGCAACTGCTGTGGTACGAACGAACGGCGGGTGAGGCCGGGAAGGGTATTGATCTCGAGGAAGACCGCGCCGCGATCGCCGCAGATGAGGTCGGTGCGCGAATAGCCTTCGCAGCCGAGGGCCTTGTGGGCGGCGAGCGCGGCCTCTTGCGCCGAGCGGGTCATCTCTGCGGGCACCTCGGCTGGAGTGATCTCGCGGGCGCCGCTCGCGATGTACTTGTTGGCGTAGTCGAACGAGCCGCCGCGCTCGACGCGCACTTCGGTGGGCGGCAGCGGGCGGGCGCCGTTCTCTCCGTCGACGATCGCCACGGTGAGCTCGGTCCCCTGCACGAAGGACTCGGCGAGGTATTCCTCCTTCGCGCCCGAGACGCCGGCGACGGCCGCCTCCGCGTCGGCCCCGGTATGCACCATGTACAGTCCGACGCTGGAGCCGCTCGCCACCGGCTTCACCACCACGCTCCCTTGGCGGCGCAGGAAGCCGAGCAGAGCATCGCGAACGGCTTTCGCATCGCCTCGCGGCAACCGGATCGATTCGGCGATCCGCACCCCCGCGGCCGAGACGAGCTTCTTCGCCCATTCCTTGTCCATCGCCTTCCGAGACGCTTCCGCCCCGGGACCGGTGAAGGCGATGCGGCGATCCTCGAACATCTGCTGGGCGGTGCCGTCCTCGCCCCCGGTTCCGTGGAGCGCGAGGAAGAAGACCGCTTTTCGCGATCCCGGATCGTCGAGCGCCGCCTCGAGCGAGGCGAACGACGCCTTGGACCGCGGCACGAACTCGGTTTCGAAGGGCTTCTCGTGGGCGAGCAGGGCCACGCGATCGACGCGATGGATGCCGCCTTCGACTGCCCAGAACCAGGCTTCCGCTTCCTCGAGCACCGAGGCGACGTGCTGCGCCGAGGCCACCGACACCTTGCGCTCGGGGGAAGGACCGCCGAAGAGAACGATCACGTCCGGCATGGGGCGGCGAACCTAGCACGCTAGCCGTTGCGCCGTTACGATGGTCGCGTGAACGAAGTTGAAGGAGTTCGGCAAGAACCTGCCGCGCGCGGCGGTGGAGCTGGCGAAGGATTGGCGGACCGATCGCTTCCTCCGGCGGCTGGAAGCGCTGCTCGTGGTGGCGGACGCCGATCGCACGCTCATCCTTTCGGGCAATGGAGACGTCGTCGAGCCGGACGAGGGCGTCGCGGCCATCGGATCGGGAGGCCCCTATGCGCAAGCGGCCGCGATGGCTTTGCTGCGGCACTCGCAGCTAGGTGCCCGCCAGATCTGCGAGGAAGCGCTTCTCATCGCCGGGAAGATCTGCATCTACACCAACGACCAACTCAGCATCGAGGACCTTTGATGGCCGAGCCTCGCGACCTGACCCCGAGCGAGATCGTCTCGGAGCTCGACCGGTACATCGTCGGGCAGGCGGCGGCGAAGCGCGCCGTCGCCATCGCCTTGCGCAACCGCTGGCGGCGCTTCCGGGTGGCTCCCGAGCTGCGCGACGAAGTGATGCCGAAGAACATCATTCTCGTCGGTCCCACCGGAGTGGGAAAGACGGAGATCGCGCGGCGGCTGGCGAAGCTCGCCAGCGCGCCGTTCCTCAAGGTCGAGGCGTCGAAGTTCACCGAGGTGGGCTACGTCGGACGCGACGTCGACTCGATGATCCGCGACCTGATGGAGCAGGGCGTGCAGCTCGTGCGCGAGGAGCAGCACAAGGCGGTGGCGGAGCGCGCCGGTGAGATGGCCGAGGAGCGGCTCCTCGATCTGCTCCTGCCGTCGAGCGGCTCGACCGACCGGGCGGCGACCCGGGAGAAGCTGCGCGGGATGCTGCGCGCGGGCGGCCTCGAGGAACGGTCGATCGAGGTGGACGTGCAGGAGCGCGCCACCGGCAACATGCAGATCTTCTCGAACCAGGGACTCGAGGAGATGGGCATCAACCTGCAGGAGATGCTCGGCAACCTCCCCTTCGGCAAGCGCACCAAGAAGCGGCGGATGAAGGTGCCCGAGGCGAGGCGGGTGCTCGAGCAGCAAGAGGCGGACAAGCTCGTCGACGACGAGACGGTGATCCGCACCGCGCTCGAGCGTGTGCAGTCCAACGGGATCGTCTTCATCGACGAGATCGACAAAGTCGCCTCCGCGGGTGGAGGGACTGGGACCCACGGGCCCGACGTCTCGCGCGGCGGCGTGCAGCGCGATCTGTTGCCACTCGTCGAAGGGACGACGATCAACACCAAGCACGGCCCGGTGAAGACGGATCACATCCTCTTCATCGCGGCGGGCGCCTTCCACGTGGCGAAGGTGAGCGACCTCCTCCCCGAGCTGCAGGGCCGGTTTCCCATCCGCGTCGAGCTGGAGCCGCTCACGCAGGCCGATCTCTCGCGCATCCTCACCCAGCCGAAGAACGCGCTCACGAGGCAATACGCTGCGCTCCTCGCCACCGAAGGAGTGGAGCTGGTCTTCGACGAGAGCGGGATTGCGGAGCTCGCCCGCGTCGCCGCGCACATGAACGAGCGCACGCAGAACATCGGCGCGCGCCGTCTGCACACGGTGCTGGAAAAGCTTCTCGACGAGGTGAGCTTCGCCGCGGATTCGTTGAAGGAGAAGGTGGTGCGGGTCGACGCGGGCTACGTGAAGTCGAGGCTCGACCCGATCCTGCAGGACGAGGATTTGTCCCGGTACATCCTCTGATCGCCAGCAGCTTGGCGAGGCAACCCCTCTACTGCTCCGCCCGGGCCTTGCGGATGGCGAGGAATCCTCCATTGCTGCTGCTGCCGGCGATCACGCCACCGTCGTTCACGCCCGTGAGGACGGTGAAGACGCCCGACGGATCGTCGAGCGTTCGTACCTCGGAGCCGCGTTGAACGAAGCCGTGCCCCACCAGACGGCGGCCAATGCGGATGAAATAGTCGCCGACGATTTCTCCCCGCCCGTTGATGTGGAAGGGCACGGTCGCGAGGCCGGGGATGGTGATGTCGACGATCCGGCTATCGGAGGAACGGTCGCCGTCGCGGTCCCCCGCGGGGATGAGGAAGCCGTGGGAGAACCGGTCCGTGTCCAACCAGTTGCCGACGATGTCGCCATCGTCGTTGATCCCGTTGGGAAAGACGCACGTCGCTCCGGGGATGTCGATGGTCTGGTAGCGGCCGTTGCGCAGCAGGTAGCCGACACAGGACCCCAGGTTGGGTCCGGTCGTGTAGCTGCCGACGATCGCGCCACGTGCATTGATCCCGAAGGGCAGGTTGAAGGTGAACCCGGGAACCGGATCGGGCAGATCACTGATGGTGCCGTCCGCGGTGCGAAGGAAACCGCGGTCGATCCCGTCGGCGTCCAGGTAGTCGCCCACCGCGTCGCCCCGGTTGCTCACCGCGACCAGTTCGCTGAACCCGGCGGCGCGCGGGGGATCGACCTGGATGACGGTGCCGTCCTGGAAGACGAACGACGAGCTCGAATCGGCGAACTCCAGGTTGCCGACGATTACGCCGTTGTCGTTGATATCGAAAGGCGTCGTGAAGTCTGCCGGCAGCGCGAACGGCACCAGGAAATGCGCCGTATCGGGAGCCGGAACCGTGGGGGCCTGCGCGGCAGCTTGCGGTGCCAGGGCTCCAGTCGGAGCATCCTGCATCGCCTCGAGGCGGCTGGAGCGGACACCGTGAGCGGCGGCGGCCGGAAAGGAAAACGACAGGGAAATCAGGAGCAACGACGCCGATTGGATTGGACGTGCGAGCATTGTGGTTGACCCCCTCCCACTCCGGTCGAGGTCCTGCCTGCGCGACACCGCCCTGACCGCCGTCAGCGCATCTCGACCACGCAAGGCGGCCGTCCGCGCAGCGGTCCGGATGATCTCTCCAAAACGATTTGCCAGATCCGGCCATCGGCCGGCAAGGACCGAAACGGATCGCTCAGCGATGCCGGGGCATTGCCCGCTTCGCGACCATCGAGTCGCCTTCCACCACCACGACGCCCTCTTCCACGAGCTGCGAGAGGATTCGCGCCGTATCGAGGCGCTTCAGCCCGCATACCGCGTAGAGGTCCTCGAAGCTCACCATCCCGTCGATCTGCGCGAGGACGAATCCGGCGCGAGGATCGAGGTTCAGCCAGATGATCTCGTCCGGCGGCAGCGCCACGCGAGGGACGCGGTCCATCGAGCCGAGCTTGCTCTCGTACATCTGGATGAGGTTCTCCTCGCAGACCGCGTACAGCCGCATCGCTTCGGGATCGTTGGGCTTGCGCGCGAGGATCTTGGAGAGCAATTCGAGCGCACCGGAGAAGTCGTTGAGCGCGACGAGCTCGCGGGCGCCCTGGGCCCAAGCGCCCATCTCCTCGTTCTCGGCGGGAGCGGAGGGCAGCGGCTCGTCGTGGATGCCCCAGGCCGAGCCCTGCTCCTCCTCGGTCTCTCCGGGCGACTGCGGCAGCGCCATCGACGGGCCGTCGTCCCAGGGAGTCGGGCTCGGCGGGTACGAGGCAGGCGGCGGCGGCGGCGGCCGCGCCGGAGGCTTGGGCGTCGTCGGAACGTCGCCGAGCCATGGATGCGCTCCACCCGGGAGCGGCTCCGGCGGCTCGCCGGTGCCCATGTGCGAATGGATCCGCTCGAGGGCGCTGCGGAGGAACTCGCGCGCGCGCAGGTTGGAAGGCTCGAGGAGATACGCCTCCTCCCAGGCCCGCACTGCCTCCATCATCTTGCCTTTGCGGTAGTGGTCCAGGCCCTCGAGCAACAACGCCGAGAACCGCCCACCGCCGGAGGGAAGCGTCACTGGCCGCCTCCCCGCGGAGAGGTGAGGCCGCGCTCGAGAGCGCCCTTGAGGGCGCCGAGCATGCGCTCGAGGCGATCGACGGAAGCGGCGAGCCCTTCGCTTTCCTTGTTCGCGACCTGCAGCTTGGCGACGCTGATCGCCGCCTTCGCGCGCTGCAAAGGCTCCATGCCGAGCCCGTTGGCGGCGGCGTTCTCCAGGCGCGGCCAGAGCTCCTCGAACTGCTTGAAGAGCTGCTCGGCCTTCTCCTTGCGAGCCGGCCATTCCGGCGGCTCCTTCTGGCCGAGCATCCACTCCTCGTTGGCCTTGGCGGCGACCGCGATCTCCTCCTCGGTAAGGCCGGAGGAGGCGGTGACGGTGATGCTCTGCCTTAGGCCCGTCTGCACGTCGATGGCCGAGACGGAGACGATGCCGTCGGCGGAGATGTCGAAGATGACGTCGATGTCGACCTCGCCGCGCTTGGCCTTGCGCAGCCCGGTCATCATGAACTCGCCGAGGAGCTCGTTCTGGGCGGCGATCTCGCTCTCGCCCTGCAGCACCGTGATCTTCGCCGAGGTCTGATCGTCCTTCACCGTGGTGAAGACGTGGTGGGCACTGGTCGGGACGGTGGTGTTCTTCGGAATGATGCTCTGGAAGAAGCCGCCGGCGATGGCGATGCCGAGGGAATGCGGCGTGACGTCCAGGAGCAGCATCTCCTGCTCCTGGTGGAGCAGCATCGCGCCCTGGATGGCGGCGCCGAGAGCGACCGCCTCGTCCGGGTTCACGCTCTTCGAAGGATCCCGTCCGAAAAGGCTCTTCACCGCCTCCTGGATGCGAGGCATTCGCGTCTGACCGCCGACGAGTAGCACCTCACCGAAGGCGTTGGGCTTCACCTTCGCCTCGCCCATCACCTGCTCGCAGACCTGGAGGCAGCGATCGACGAGGTCCTTGGTCACCGACTCGAGGTCAGAGCGGGTGAGGACGGCCTGCAGATGGAGCGGTCCCGCGGTGGGGGACTGGGCGATGAAGGGCAGGTTCACCTCGACCTGCTTCACCGAGGACAGCTCGCACTTCGCCTTCTCCGCAGCGTCGCGCAGGCGCTGCAAGGACATCTTGTCCTTGCGCAGATCGATTCCTTGCTTGGCCTTGAAGGGCTCCGCGAGCCAGTCGACGATGCGGGCGTCGAAGTCGTCGCCGCCGAGCACGGTGTCGCCGCCGGTGGCCTCGACCTCGAACACCCCCTTGTACATGTGGAGGATGGTGAAGTCGAAGGTGCCGCCGCCCAGATCGAAGACGCAGATCTGCTTCTCGCCAACCTGGCGATTGAAGCCGTAGGCGAGGGAGGCGGAAGTGGGCTCGTTGATGATGCGCACCACTTCGAGGCCGGCGATGCGGCCCGCGTCCTTGGTGGCGGTGCGCTGCATGTCGTTGAAGTAGGCGGGGACGGTGATGACCGCCTTGGAGACCGGCTGCCCGAGATATGCCTCGGCGTCGAGCCGCAGCTCGGCGAGGATCATCGCGCTGATCTCCGGCGCCGAGAAGCTCTCGGGCCCGAGCTTCACGAGGAAGTCGTCGCGCTCCTTGTCGTGCGGCACCACCTCGTAGGAGAGCCGTGTCAGCGCCTCCTGGGTGGTGCGCGACGACCACTTGCGGCCCATCAGCCGCTTGATGGAGACGACCGTGCGCTCGGCGTTGGTGACCGACTGGCGCCGGGCGAGCGCGCCGACGAGGCGCTTGCCGTTCTTGGCGATGGCGACGACCGAAGGCGTGAGCCGGTAGCCCGAGCGATTGGGAATCACCACCGGCGTGCCTGCCTGCACCGTCGCGACGACGGAGTTGGTGGTGCCGAGATCGATTCCGATTACGGGTTCCACGGGGTCCTCACACGCGCTTGAGTAGAGCGCGTGCCTCCTTGTGGTCTGGGTGCTGGGAGAGGACCAGCGTCAGCTCGTGCCGCGCCTTGTTCTTGAAACCGAGCTCGATGAACGCCTTGCCGAGCAGCAGCCGCGCTTCCGATTCGCCCTGGGGAGCGACCTCCGCGGCCTTGGCAGCAAAGGTGCTCGCCTTCTGCACTTCACCCGCGGCGAAGGCGCACCGGGCCGCGCCCAGGGCACCGTCGTAGCTCTTGGGATCGATCTGGAACGCCTGCGCGAAGGCGGCGATGGCGGCGGGCATCTCGCCCCGCTCCTCATGCTCGCGCCCGTTCTGCAGCGCGAATCGCGCGCGTGCCTTCTGCGCCTCGAGCTCGAGCTGGGCGAGCTTCTCGGCGATCTCCGGCCGGCGCGGATCGAGCTCGCGGGCGGCCTGCAGCGTCGCGATGGCGCGAGCCCGCTCGCCGTTCTCGGCCATGGAGACGGCGTCCTGGTAGAGCTGGCGCGCGGCGGCGATGCGCGCGAATCCCTTGCTGCGCAAAAGGCGCTCGCGCCCTTCGCGGTGGCGCCGCTCTTCTTCCTCGCGGGAGAGCTTCCGCTTCTCGACGGCGGCGCGGTCGGTCGCGTTCAGCTTCGCCGCGGCCTGCTTGTCGTACTGGGCGCGCAGGTCCTCGTCGCCGAGGACCTGGTAGGAGGTGGAGAGCCTCTGGAACGCCTTGGAGAGGAGCGGCCCGTACTCGCCCAGGTTCTTTCCGTACCAGGCGTCCGGGTGATAGCGGCGGGAGCGCTCGAGATAGGCGCGGCGGACAGAGCCACCGTCGGCGTCCGGAGCGATTCCGAGCACCTCGTAATGCGACAGGCCGCGCGAGCGCTTGTCGAAATCGGTGAGCTCCTTGCGGAGCTCCTCGGGGAGGTCAGATCCTCCTCCGCGAGCATTTTGCAGCACGCTTCCCACGGCTAAGTTTTCCCCCGCCGGAATGCCCCGGCTCCTCTCGACAATAGCCCACGGAGAGGTGTCGACCAACCGCCAATTCCTTCCTTACGCCGCTGTAATGGCGTCGGAGAGGATACGTACCGCCTCATCGACCTCCCTTGCCGACACTGTGAGCGGAGGTGCGAGCCGTAGCACCCGCTCACCGATGGAGTTGACGAGCAGCCCTCGTTCCCGGGCGGCGGCGACCGCTTTCGGCGCCACGTCCTCGGACAGGAGGACCGCGCGCAGCAGCCCCAGGCCGCGCTCTCCAGCGACCCGTCGCGACGTTCCCGGCAGCGACCGCAGCCTGCCGGCCAGGTGCTCGCCCATCGCACGCACCTCGTCGAGCAGCCCACCGTCCAGCATGTCGACCACCGCCGAGGCTGCCGCGGTGGTGACCGGATTGCCGCCGAAGGTGCTGGCGTGCGTGCCCGGAGTGAACGCCTGCGCGATCTCTTCCCGGGCGAGCAGGGCCCCGAGAGGCAGACCTCCGGCGATGCCCTTCGCGAGGGTGAGCGCGTCGGGCTCGAGGGCGAAGTGCTCGCAGGCGAAGAACCGGCCCGTGCGGCCCATTCCGGTCTGGACCTCGTCGAAGAGGAGCAGGGTGCCGGTCCTGGTGCAAAGCTCGCGCGCCTTTTCCAGGAAGCCCGCCGGCGCAGGGGTCACTCCGGCTTCGCCCTGCACCGGTTCCACGAGGACGGCGCAGGTCTTCTCGGAAACGGCGGCCTCCAGCTGACCCGTGTCGCCGTAGTCGATGAACCGGAACCCCTCCGGAAGGGGGCCGAATCCCTGCTGGTACTTCGGCTGTCCCGTGGCGGCGAGCGCGCCGAGCGTCCGCCCGTGGAAGGAGTCGTGCATGCAGACGATCTCGATGCGCTGCTCGTGTCCTTGCACGACGTGGAAGTGGCGCGCGAGCTTGATCATCGCCTCGTTCGCCTCCGTGCCGCTGTTGCAGAAGAAAGCGCGCTTGAGGCTCTTGCTCTGCGCCGTGAGCAGCTCGGCGAGGCGCACCTGCGGCTCGGTGACGTAGAGATTCGAGGCGTGCCAGATCAGGTTCGCCTGCTCCATCAGCGCCACGCGCACCCGTGGATTGGCATGGCCCACGCTCACCGTCGCGATGCCGCCGATGAAATCGAGGTACCGCTTGCCGTCCGCGTCGAACACCCAGCTCCCTTCGCCGCGGACCAGCGCGATCGGCTGCGTACGCGATGGCCGCGCGCTGCTCCCGGGTGAGCTTCTCGAGGCCCGGCAAGCGCAGGATGGCATCGGCCACCCGGTAGCCGAGCGAGAGGCGCGGGAGCTTTTTTCCCTGGCGCTCGGCGATGAGCTCGTAGATCCGCCGCGAGCTCGACGGATTGGGATCGGCGAGGTGGAAGGTGCGCCCCACCGCCCGCTCGTCGTCATGGATGTGACTCGCGGCCGAGACCACGTAGTCGATGGGAACGACGTTGAGCGGAGCGACCCCGTTGCCCGGGAGGGGAACGGCGACCTGCAGCGGGCTCGTCACGAGCAGGATGGCGACCACGTACGGCCCTTCGAAGCGATCGATCTCCCCTGTTTTCGTGTCCCCGACGAGGATCGAGGGTCGCAACACGGTGCAGGGGAGCGTCGACATCGCGGAGCGGGCGAGCACCTCCGCCTCGAACTTGGTCTGCTCGAAGGCGTTGCGGAACGCTTGCCCGCAGGCCAGCTCGTCCTCGGCGACCACGCCTTCCCGGTCGCCGCTCACGTAGACGGTGCTGAAATGGGTGAAGCGGCGGAGCTTGCGGCAATCGGCCGCGAGGTCGAGCGCCGCACGAGTTCCTTCGACATTCACGCGACGCATCTCCGCGAGCGTCGCGCCGAGAAAGCTCCACTCCGCGGCGTGCAGCACGTCGGTGACGGTGCGCACCGCGTCGCGGTATTCGACCGTGGAGAGGCCGAGGTGGAGCGAGGAGATGTCGCCGACGAGGACCTCCGCCCCGATGCCGCGAGCGAAGCCGGCCGCGGCCTCGGCATGCTTCTCGTGCGCGAGGACCGAGACGCGGCCTTCCGGCCGTCTCGAGCGGAACGACTCCGCCAGCCGTCGCGCGAGAAGCCGCGGATATCCGGTCACGAGCGTGTGCCCGTTCACGTTCCCCTCCGCGTGTACCCTGCGCGCAGCTTGTCGAGCACGCGGGAGACCTGTGCGCGGAGCAGCTCCGGCGGTCCCGCGTTCTCGATCACGAAGTCCGCTTTGGCCACCTTCTCGGACTGCGGCAGTTGCGCCGCGATGCGCTCGCGGGCGGCCGCCTCCGGGAGGCCGTCGCGCAGATGGAGCCGCCGCAGCTGCTCGACGATCGGGGCGGTCACCACGATGAGGCCGTCGAGGCCATGCTCGAGGCGATTCTCGACGATGAGGGCCGCCTCGTAGATGGCGAGATCGCGCCCCTGGGCGGCGAGCCGCTCGAGCCGGTTCTTCACTTCCTGGCCGATGCGGGGATGGAGGATTGCGTTCAGCGCCAGGCGCTCCTGCTCGTCGCCGAAGACGCGGGCGGCGAGCGCCTTGCGATCGAGCGAGCCGTCGGAGGCGAGGACGCCCGGGAACCGTGCCTCGATCTCCCGCAGCCCTTCCGAACCCTTGGCGACGACGTCGCGCGCAACCAGGTCGGCGTCGATGACCGGCACCCCTTTTTCCGCGAAGAGGCTTGCGACCGTGCTCTTGCCGGTGCCGATGTTGCCGGTGAGACCGAAGACCCTCATCGGACTCACACTGTAGCCAACCCGGAATGGACCGTCGCGTGAACCGTTTTCAGGTAGGTTTGCATCCGGACCGCGTTGCCCGACTCCCGGGTTCGCTGATAGGGGATCCAGACCGTCGATGCGCTTCTTCGCTCTTGCCTTGCTGGTAAGCCCCGCTGTCCTTGCCGCGTCCGATTTCGTCGGGCCGGTGAGCTGCCGCACCTGCCATGCGCAGGCGTTCGACATCTGGTCGAAGAGCCCGCACGCCCACGCCACCGACTCGCTCACGCCCGAACAGCGCAAGAGCCCCATGTGCCTTTCTTGCCACTCGCGCGAGGAGCAGCGCTCCAACCCTGCCGATCCGGTCACCGGCATCTCCTGCGAGACCTGCCACGGGGCGGGTCGCTCGTACCAGCCTGCCAACGTCATGCGCGACAAGGAGCTGGCGCGGCTCTTCGGCTTGGCCGACGCGGCCACGACCTGCGTCGCCTGCCACGGCGCTGGCTCCGCTTCCCCGCAGCCGTTCGACGTGAAAGCGGCCCTCGGAAGGATCGATCACTGGAGCAAGGATCGCGTGCCACGCTCCGAGCTGCGGAAGCCCGAGATGCATCCCCGGAAACGCATTGCGGCGTGGCTCGCGGGAGCCTCGCAATGAGCGAGCAGCTCGTACCGGTCGCTCCTCCGGCGGGCGAGGTCAGCGAGGTCGCGCGCCTTCCTGAGCTTTCGCCGCAGCAGTCGCACCAGGTGGTCGAGCTGGTGTTCCGCTTCTTCTGCTCGCTCCGGCTCACGCTCGCGAACCTGCTCCTGCTCTTCCTTGCGATGATCGCGGGCACGTTCGTCAACCCGCAGAACGACTCGCTGGTGAACATCGAGCGTGCCTTCGCGGGCCGCACCACGCTGCTCTGGTCGTACCGGACCTTCGAGCTCTACGACCTGTTCCATAGCTGGTGGTTCACGGCGCTCCTTCTCAGCCTGGCCTTGAACCTCATCGCCTGCTCGATCGAGCGGCTTCCGCGCATCTACTACCTCGTGCGGTACCCCGAGACGCGCTTCGATCGCGTGGTCGGGTTGCGCCTCAAGGTGACCGGGGCGCCTTCGGCGATCTCCGCGGATGCGGTGTCCGACGAGTTGCGGCGGCGGCGATTCAGCGTGCGGCGAACGGGAGACGACATCTTCGCCGAGAAGGGCCGCTACTCGCGCTTCGGCGTCTGGCTCGTCCACATCTCGCTGCTGCTCATCCTCGGCGGCGGCATCTTCGGGCGGCTCACCGCCTTCGAGGGGACGGTCAACGTTCCCCAGGGTGGAGGGCAGGCCGACGCGTTCATCGAGCGAAGGCCCGACGGCGGCCAGTTCCGTCACCGGCTCATGGACGGGAAGGGCGCGCGCTTCTTCGTCCAGTGCGACGATTTCCGGCTCAAGGAGTTCGAGCCAGGCCGTCCCAAGGCCTTCGAGAGCGATCTGCGGCTGTTCCGCCGGATGCCCGACGGAAGCGCCGGCGAGGAGCTTGCCCGCCAGACCATCCGCGTGAACGAGCCGCTCCGCTACGCGGGACTCACCTTCTACCAGGCGAGCTACCAGCAGCTCGAGCGCGCTCCGCGCGCCCGCATCAGCGTCCTCGACAAGACGACCGGAACGCAGCAGGCGCTCCTCGTCGCTCCCAGCCAGCCGATCGAGGCGGCGGATGGGCTGAGCTACCAGCTCGTCGACTACCAGGAGGACTTCGCCGGTCTGGGTCCGGCCGTGCAGGTTGTGCGGATCGAGGAGCCGCCCGGGACGCCGCGCTCGACCGACGGCAAGCCCTCCGCGGCCGCGAAGATCACGTCCTTCTGGGTCTTCAACAAGCGTCCCGACTTCGACCGCGACAACCGGCCCGACCGCTTCGCCTTCCGCTTCGACCACATCACGCCCTACTACGCGACGGGTCTGCAGATCGCGCGGGATCCCTCGACGCCTATCGTCTACCTGGGCTGCTTCGCGCTCTTCGGGGGGATCGGGATCGCTTTCTACACCTCGCACAAGCGGATCTGGGCGCACGTCGCCTCGGGTAAGATCTCACTCGGCGGCGCCGCCCACCGGAACCTGGAAGCGTTCTCGGGCGAGTTCGAAGAGCTGTGCGATGCCCTGGGCGTACCCCGGCCCGCTCCGCGCAAGGGCGCCCAGGCGGCGGCGTGATCGTCCTCGAGGTGGATTTCCTCAAATCCGCCACCCAGAAAAAGGAATGGCCGCCAGCGGACAAGCCCGAGGTGGCGTTTTGCGGGCGTAGCAACGTCGGCAAGTCGAGCTGCCTCAACGCGCTCGTCGGCCGCAAGGCGCTTGCCCGCGTCTCGCGTACGCCCGGGCGGACGAGGCTGCTCAATTTCTTCGACGTGAGCGTCGCGGAGCGGTCGCGCTCGGGCGGACACGGCCGACCCCGCGAGCTGCGGTTCGTCGATCTTCCCGGGTATGGCCATGCGTCGGGCCCGCGCGAGGAGCGCGCAACCTGGAAGAGCATGATCGAGTCGTATCTGAGCGGGCGGGAGTCGCTGGAGACGCTGGTCGTGCTCGTCGACGGCGATCTCGGCGCACAGCCGAGCGATCAGGACATGGTCGGCTGGGGGAAGTCGCTAGGACGCGAGGTGGTAGTGGTGGCGACCAAGCTCGATCGCCTCGGACGCACCCGGAGGCCGGCCCGGATCAAGGAGGTCGCCCACGCTCTCGGAGTGGACTCCGTCATCGGCTTCTCCGGCAAGGAGAAGTTCGGCGTCGACGAGTTGTGGAAGGCGATCGTACCGCGCTGAACAGAGGGAGCGCGGCACGAATCTGCCGCGCTCCGTCGGGTTGTAAAAGAAAAAAACCTACGTGACGGGCATCTGCGAGCGGGTCGTGGACCCGAACGCGCTCGTCTGGCTCTCCTGCAGCTCCTGCGCCTTCTTGCGCACCTTCTCGCCGAGATCGGTGCGGAGCTCGGTGCCCGGCTTGGGGGCGAAGGCGAGCCCGATGCCGGCGCCGACCAGGCAGCCGAGCGCAAAGATGCCGATGCTGCCGAACGCGGTCGCCCAGGTGCTACGGCGCTCCTGGAGGCCGATGGCCTCGAGGATGTCGTCGCGGTCGATGTCCTGCAGGTACTTGAGGGCCTTCAGGCCGCTCTTCTTGACGTGATTGACGTTCATGTCGCCTCCGCCTTTGCGGCCTCGAAGGCCGCGAACAAATGCCGTCACCTTGCCCTGACCCCAATCTGCGCACTGTCCCGTAGCGACGCGCGCTAGGCCGACGGGTGTGCGTGCGTGCGGACCTCGCCGGCCATCGCGCCGAGCTGCGACTTGATCACCGGGACCAGCGCCAACCGCACGCCGATCTTCAGCAGCCGGCTGGTCATCGGCGAGAAGAGCCCGCCACCCAGCACGTACCCGATGCCTGCCGCCGCAAGCACCATCCCGATGGGGTTCCGCTGCACGCGGCCCCGCAAATCGATCGACTCGCTGAAGCTCTGCGCCTGGTTGCTCAGGGAGCTTCCGAAGGCGCGGGCCTCATCGACCATGCGACTCGCATGCTCGAAGGTCTTTCCGTTGCTGTCCGTCTCGGTGGCCATGGCGTCCTTTCTCAGCGCGAGGCGATCTTGCCGACGAGATATCCGAAGGCGAGGGCGCCGGCGAGGCACGCGATCGGCTTCTCGCGGATGAAATCCGACACCTGCTCGACGGCCTGATCCATCGCCTGCTTGGTCTGCTCGACCATGTGCTGAGCGTCCTGGGACGAGATGTCGCCCAGGATGCCGCCAGCGAAACCGCGGCCAGTCTTCTCGACGTCCATTTTGGGGGGACCTCCTGTGGCGCGAGGGGCCAATCAAGACCCTCCGGGCCCGCGCCTGCTGGCCAACCTAGGCACCGGGCCCCGCGGCGGCTACTGCCGCTCGCTCGCCCGGGGCCCGAAGTGGGACCGGCTCGAGGTCTAGCCACAAAGGAAGATGATCGCTCGCAATTTTTGCATCCCCGCGATCGCCGACGCCGGAGCGGAGGATGCGCACCCCGGAATCTACGTAGGCCCGGTCGAGCCGGAGGACGGGAAACGCGGAGGGCCAGGTGGCTCGCCGCTGACCGCCGAGCGGGGCCGCGTCGCGGAGCGTCGTCCGGAGCAGACGAGCAATGGGACCAGGAACCGGCATCCACATGTTGAAATCACCGCAAACGACGAGCGGGGCAGTGAGGGCGGCGTCCCGCAAGAGATCGGCCGAGAGCAGCATCGCTGCCTGCTTGCGGCGCTCGCCGCCGGAAAGACCCCAGTGCAGGTTGAAGAGATGGAGGCTCTGGCCGTCCGGCAGCGTCAGATCGGCACGCAGGCATCCGCGCGGCTCGCGGCCCCGGATGGAGAGGTCGTAGTTCTGCGCCCGGGCGACTGGAAACCGCGAAACGATGGCGTTGCCGTAGGGCCGTCCCGCGCGCACCAGGGTCGGACCGTAAGCCACCGTCCAGCCGAGGAGCCTGCCCAGATGGGAGGCGTGGTCGGCCACTTCGCGGGCCCGATCGGCCGCGCTCGCGCCGGTGCGGTGCGGATCGCCTACTTCCTGTAGCGCGGCGACATCGCAGCGCAGCTCACGGAGCACCGAGGCGACGCGCGGCAGATCGCGCCGGCCATCGCGGCCGAGCCCTCCATGGATGTTCCAGGAGACGAGCCGCAAAGGTCCCTCACTCAGTGCGCGATGGCCCTCCGCGAGGCGGTACCGGCCGCCCGGGCGGAGAAGAACCCGTGCAGGTCGGCAGGCCGCCGGACGTGCGCGAAGGCCGCATCGCCCAGCGAAGCGGGATGGACGACGAAGGTCTCGAGCTCGTCCGGTGCGAGTCCGCCGTGCGATCCGAACTCCCAGGGGTAGGCGACGGTCTCGCCGCCGGGAGCGGCCGCGCCGATGAGCATGGCGTCGCCCGAGCTGCGCAAGGAGAGCAGATCGCGGCAATACGCGGCGGCGAGCGGGTGCCCGATGATCCTCGACACCTCGGCGGCGTCGTGCGCGCTGGACAGCTCGAACCGCCTCTGTCCGCGGAGCGCGGCAGGTCCGCGGTCGCCGCGCACGAGGACAAACCCCGCGACCGAGCTGCACGCGCACCGCTCGAGGACGCCGGGGTGGCGAGCGCGGAACTCCGCCTCGCTGCACGGCTCCCGGGTCTCGGTCGAGTAGAGATGGGCGATGTCCCCCGCCGGCACGACGAGGAGCGGTCCCTCGGCGCGGATGCCGTCGGGCTGGGAGGCGTCGAGCGATTTCGCCAGGTGCCGGGCCCAGCCGAGCGCGATCTTGTCGAGCGGAGCCGGCAGGTTCCGGGAGAGGGCGCGCAACCGCCGGGCGTGCGCTGCCTGGCACGCGGCATCGCCGCCACCGGCCGCGGCATAGGCGACGGGTCCCGCTCCTTCTCCGGCCCGCGGTGAATCCGCGAACAGGTACTCGCCAAGCGACTC
>VBKL01000174.1 GCA_005879805.1 Deltaproteobacteria bacterium
CGGCGAGTACCGGGACGGCATCCAGTTCGTGAAAGGCAAGGGGTTCACCCACGCCTTCACCGTCGCCGCGGAGGACATGGCGCAGAAGCCGGGCGGGCTCACCTACGCGCTGCTCTCCAACCGGACCCCGAACGTGAAGGTGCTCCCCATCGCCGAGAAAGAAGGCGCGCCGTTCCTCGCGCCCACCGTCGAGAACGTCTACTCGCACGCGTACCCGCTCAGCCGCTATGTCTACATCTACGTCAACCGGCCGCCCGGGAAGCCGCTCGAGCCGAAGGTGAAGGAGTTCCTGGAGCTGGTGCTGAGCCGCGAGGGCCAGGACGTGGTCGCCGCCGAAGGCGTGTACATCCCCCTCACCCCCGAGACGGTCCGCGAAGAGCGGGCCAAGCTGGATTGACCGACATGAAAACCATGGGTGCCTTTCTCTTCGCGGCCCTCTTCTGCGCCGCGATTCCGGCCGGCGCCGCGGGGCCCCTGCGCCTCGCCGGCCGGACGGAGCTTCCCGGGTACACCGGCGACTTCGACCATTTCGCTTACGATTTGCAAACCCGGACGCTCTGGCTCGCGGCCGAGGATCACGGCACCCTCGATGTCTTCGACCTCGAGACGGGGTCCTTGCGCGAGAGCCTGGCGGGCGTGGTCGATACGCCGCATGCCGTCCATTACGAGCCGCGCAAGCAGCGCCTGATCGTGACCGACAGCGGCGGGAAGGCGATGGCAACCAAGGTGATCGGGCGCGGCGCGCCCCGCATCTTCCGCCTTGCCGCTCCCGCCGCCGACGCGATGACCTTCGATGCCTCCAGGGGACGGCTCTACGTCGCGAACGGCGGCCGCGACGCGAAGCTGCACAAGACGTACGTATCCGTCTTCGATCCGCGCACGCTGAAGCGTCTCGGCGACGTCGCCTTCGACAGCGAGAAGGTCGAGGGCATGGCGGCGGAGCAGAAGGGGAACCGGCTCTTCGTCAACGTGACCGGCAGGAACGAGATCGCGGTCCTAGACAAGCGAAATTTGAAGCTCCTCGCAACCTGGCCGGTCGCGGGCGCCGCAGAAAACGCGCCCATGGCGTTCGACGAGGAGCACAGGCGGCTCTTCGTGATCACGCGCAAGCCGTGGCGCATGATTGTGCTCGACGCCGACACCGGAGCGACGGTGGCGAGCTTCGCCGCGCCTGCGAAATGCGATCAGGTGATCTGGGACGCGGCCAACCGGCGCGTCTATGCGCCCGGGGGAGAAGGATTCATCGCGGTCTATCGGCAGGACGATGCTTCCCGTTACAGCGAGCTGGAGCGGGTGCCGACGGCGCCCGGGGCGAAAACCGGGATCCTGGTCCCGGAACTGAAGCGGCTCTTCGTCGCCGTCTCTCCCGGCGAGGCGAAGACGGGCGCGGCGGTATTGCGCTTCGACGTCGCTCCCGCGCAGCCGTTCTACCGGCTGGAGGCAGCGGCGGTGCTGCGGAGCAAGTCTCCCGAATGGGACTACCTCACGCTCGACGAGGCCCGCGGCTACCTCTTCATCGGCCGGCGCTCCGACGGAGTGACGGTCTACGACGTCAAGAGCAAGAAAGTGGTGCGCACCATCGCCGGGTCCGACGACGCCAACGCGGTGGCGCTGGTTCCCGAGTTCGATCGCGGCTACACGGTCAACGGCGACGGCTCCGTGACTGCGTTCCGGCTCTCCACGCTCCGGACCATCGAGCGGAAGAAGCTCGGCGAAGATGCCGATTCGGGCTTCTACGATCCGGTGACGAAGCAGATCGCGGTAACCATGGGCGATAGCCAGCAGCTCGCCTTCATCGATGCGAAGACCGGGACGGCCACGGGCGAATTGCAAATCGACAGCAAGAAGCTCGACGGCGCCGTTCCCGACGGCGGGGGCCACATGTTCCTGGCGCTCCGCGACCGCAACGCGGTGGTGAAGATCGACATGGCCGCCCATCGCCTCGACGCGCAGTGGAAGACCGACGGGTGCGAGCAGCCGACTTCGCTCGCGCTCGATCGCGAGAACGCCCGCCTTTTCGCCGGCTGCCGGGGCGCGAAGCCCGTGCTCGCCGTCATGGACGCGCGGTCGGGCAAGGTACTCTCGACCCATGAGATCGGCCGGGGCAACGACGGGATCGTCTACGACGCCGGGGCGCGCCGCATCTACACCTCGAACGGCGTGGACGCGAACCTCGTCATCTACGATCAGCTCGACGCCGATACCTATCGATTGTCGGAGGCGACCACCACCCGGCCGTACGCGCGCACCATGGCGCTCGATCCCAAGACGAAGAAGGTCTACCTGGTGACCGCCGAGGGCACGGCCGACCCCGCGCAGAAGATCAACCGCGCCGTCGCGTCCTTCTATCCGAATCGATATTACAAGGACACCTTCACCGTTCTCACCTTCGGTCCGCGCGAGTGAGGGGCCCGTTGCGAATCGTGGTTGCCGCGCTCCTCGTGTCGCTTCCGGCGGCGGCGCTCGATCCCTTCGAGATCCAGGTCTACGACGGGACGGCGAACGGCCGGGGCGAAGTGGGACTGGAGATGCACCTCAACTACGTGGCGCGGGGACTCCAGGCTTCGGCCGCTCCGGAGCTGCCGCCCAACCGCCAAGCGCATGCGACGCTGGAACCTTCCTACGGAGTCACCGACTCCTGGGAGCTGGGCGCCTATCTGCAGGGCACGCTCCTGCCGGGCGGCACCTTCGAGTACTCGGGCGTGAAGCTGAGGTCCAAGCTCGTCACACCGCCCGGCTGGCACGAGCACCTGCGGCTGGGAGTGAACTTCGAGCTGTCGCGGCTCCAGTTCCGGACCCTGGCGGGAGGCGGGCGCGGTGACGAAGCTCAAGCTCGGCGCGGTCGCTCTCGGGCTCGAGTACTACGGATCGCTCGGACCGGTGAGCGCCATCCTGCCGCTGGCGCAGCAGGAGCACTACCTGTTCGAGACCATCGACGTGGTGTCGTGGCGAGGCCTGGAGCTGAACGTCGGTGTTGGCGAAGGGCTCACGGCCGCCTCGAACGGCCTCGTCGTGAAGACCGTGGTCGGCTGGGCGTTCGGCCGCTGAATCCGAACCTGTCGACTTTTTCAGAAGCCGTTCACGATGCCTTCAGCGTGGGCGACGAGAGTTGTACGCATGAAAACCGCGCTTGCTCTCATCGGCCTGCTGGCCCTTCCCGCCGCCGCCTCGGAAAGCGCGGGAACCTTCGTCGTCGTCTACCAGGCGGCGCCCGCGAATCGAGTGGCCTTCCTCCGCGAGCTGGAATCTTCGGGCGCAAAGCAGCTCCAGCGCTGGAAGGACGAGGGTGCGCTGCAGGGATACCGTCTACTCGTCTCGCGTCAGGAGTACGTCGCCTACCTCGACGACTACGTCCTCCCGCAAGTCGCCGGCTGGGCGGAGGAAGGCGTCCTGGACAGCCACGCCGTCTATCTCGCCCAGTACCCGGCGGCCCGGCCCTGGCAATCGCTCCTCTTGCTCGAGTACCGCGGCGACGAGGCGCTCGCCGCGCGCGAGGCCGTCGTCGCCAAGGTTCGCGCGCGGCTCGCGGCGAACGCGAAGTGGAAGGCCGTCAGCGACAACAAGAAGAACGTGCGGGTCGAGAGACCGCCGGTCGTCGCCGATCCCGTTTCCTCGAAGGAGATCCGATGAAACCCGTCGCATTGCTCATCGCTCTGCTCTCCGCCGCGCAACCCGCCCAGAAGCCCGGTTCGCGGGAGCGCATCGTCCTGCTCGTCGACGAGATCAAGGCGATCCGCAACTTCCCCGTGGTGGTCGCCGAGCGCCTCGGCTATCTCGAGGGCGTCACGGTGATGAACATTCGCGACGACGCGCCGACCGCCGAGATGCTGATGGACGGCCGCGTCGACGCGGTGATGGCCTACTACCACCACAACATCGTCAATCGCGCCGCGGGTCGCGAGTTCCAGGCCGTCGTCACGCTCGGAGTCACACCCGGCGTGAAGGTGCTGGTCGCGAATCACGCGCGCGACAAGTACAAGACGCTGCGGGACCTGAAGGGAAGCCGCATCATCGCGGGTGGCGCGGGCTCGGCGAAGACGACCGTCGCGAACGCGCTCGTGCTGGCGGGTGGCCACACGCTCGCGGACTACACTCGCATCGCAAACGAAAGCAAGGACAAGATCGCCGCCGCGCTGAAGAGCGGCGAGGCCGACCTGGTCGTCGCGCCCACTCCGGACGGCACGTACTACGAGGCGCAGGGAGCCGGCTCCGTCTTCGCCGATCTCACCACGTCGGAGGGGACACGCAAGACGCTCGGGTCGCTCTTTCCCTCGTCGACCGTCTACATGACGAGCGAACGCGTCAAGGCCCATCCGGAGACCGCGCAACGCCTCG
>VBKL01000168.1 GCA_005879805.1 Deltaproteobacteria bacterium
GAAGTCGCTGGCGGTGGCGGCGCGCGAGCGGCCGGTGGCTGACCCTGCGCGCAGCGCGTTCCTCGCGCTGTCGTCGAAGAGGATCGGAGAATCCCACCGCGCGTTGGAAGGTGCCTTCACCACCACCTCGAGGAGCAGCGCGCCCAGGCCAAGGCCACCGATCGCGGCCGTCTCGACAGGTCCTATCCTCTTCCAGCTGGCGGGCCAGGCGTCCTCAGGGGATCGCGGCTCGGCGCCATACACGGCTACTGGGACCAGCCACAGGACCATGGCCGCGCGCACGCTAATCCTTTGCTTTCAGCTCGTGTCGTGACATCGCACGAGGCGCCGTACCGACCGCGATCCCGAGGCAAACGGAGATCGCGCCCGCGAAAATCAAGGGAATCGGAAAGAAATAGCGCGTCGCAAGGATCGCGGTGATCAGCATCGCCACCGCGAAGACCGCGACGAGCGGGCGCACCCGTGCGGGATCTGTTTTCGCGACGGTGCCGAGGTGCCAGAGCACCAGCGTCTGGACGAGAAGTTGGACGCTGATGGTCACACCGAAACCCTGGTAGAAGTCCCAGTACGTCCTCGAACGCCCAACCACCTCGAATTGGAATCTCTTCATCGCCTCGACCACGGCGGTAGCTTGCGGGCCGTCCGCCGGAGTCCAGGGAAATCCCGCGCTGTGGCCCAGGAAGTAGAGGAAGCTCAGAACAGACGCGACCCGCAGCAGCACGGACGGCTTCACATCGCCTCCCCATTTGGCGCCGATAGTTGCCCCGGGACGAGCACGGGAGCGCGGGCCTGTAACAGTTTCATTCCCTGCCGGACATCCATGTCAAATGGACCGGCACCGGCCGGTCATCACAAGGAGCAGTCCATGAAGAAGATGATCGCCGTGCTCGCGCTGGCCCTCGCGGCCTGCGCAGGAACGCCGAGGAACGTCGATTCGCGCAAGGATCCTCTCCCGGGCCACTGGGTAGGCGTGATCGATCGAGACGGTTGGCAGCGGTCGTTGTCGATCATGATCGACTCCAGGGAGGGCACCTACGCGGGAAGCTGGATGTCCGTCGAGAGTCAGCCGGGCGTCATGATCAACGGTGTCCGCCGCACCTCCGACGCGGTCCACATCGAGCTCGCCGCGCTGGTTCTCGACGGCCGGATCGCGGGGCGCACGCTCGCCGGCACGGTCGTGAACAAGGATGGCGGTGGCGTCGGGAGCTTCACGCTCACCCGCCTCGATCCGATGGCCGCGGATCCTGTCAGCACGCCGTGATTCGACCCCGGGGCCGGCCGCCGAGGTTGGACGGCCGGCCCTTGTAACGAAATCGGCTCGAGCAGGGACGAGTAGGGGAACCAAGGAGGGGAAAATGGCCGATTCCTACGACGTCATCGTGATCGGTTCGGGAGCAGGTGGCGGGACGCTGGTTCATCGCCTGGCCCCTACCGGAAAGAAGATCCTGCTCCTCGAGCGCGGCGGATACGTTCCACGCGAGAAGGACAACTGGGAACCGCGCGCGGTGAACCTCGAAGGGAAGTACCAGACCAAGGAGGTCTGGAAGGACCGGAACGGCGACGACCTCCACCCGCACACCAACTATGCGGTGGGCGGCAACACCAAGTTCTACGGCGCGGCGTTGTTCCGGTTCCGCAAGCAGGACTTCGGCGAGATACGCCATCACGGCGGGATCTCGCCGGCCTGGCCCATCACCTACGACGAGCTCGAGCCGTATTACGCGAGAGCCGAGCGCATGTATCACGTGCACGGAGAGCGGGGAGAGGATCCGACCGAGCCTCCCTCGAGCGAGCCGTTTCCCCATCCCGCGGTCAGCCACGAGCCACGCCTGCAGCAGCTCAGCGAGGACTTCGCGAACCAGGGCCTCCGGCCCTTCCACACGCCGCTCGGCATCCTCCTCGACGAGAAGAATCCGCAAGCGAGCCGCTGCATCCGCTGCAACACTTGCGACGGATTCCCTTGCCTGGTGCGTGCCAAGGCGGATGCCCAGGTGCTCGCCGTCGACCCAGCCCTCGAGTACCCTAACGTCACGCTCCTCACCAACGCATTCGTCGAGCGGCTCGAGACCAGCTCGACGGGACGCGAAGTGACGAAGGTGATCGTCCGCCGCGACGGCGCGGTCGAGGAATACAAGGCCGGAATCGTGGCCGCCGCGTGCGGCGCGATCAACTCCGCCGCGCTGCTCCTGCGATCGGCGAACGGTCACCACCCGGACGGGCTCGCCAACCGCTCGGGCGTCGTCGGCCGACACTACATGGGGCACGTCAACTCGGTACTGATGGCCGTCTCCAAATGCCCGAACCCGACCATCTTCCAGAAATCGCTCTCGCTGAACGATTTCTACTTCGGCGACAGCGAGTTCCCCTATCCGATGGGGCACATCTCCTTCGTCGGCAAGCTCGACGGAGTCACGCTGAAGGGCGGTGCCCCCGCGATCGCCCCGGGCTTCACGCTCGACCTGATGGCCCGGCACTCGCTCGACTTCTGGCTCACCTCCGAGGACCTGCCCGACCCCGAGAATCGCGTCACCTTGGACTCGCAGGGAGGAATCGTCCTCGATTATCGGCCGAACAACGAGGAAGCACATCGACAGCTCATCGCGCGCCTCAAGGCGGCCATGGGCGCGCAGCGGGTTTGCGACATCCACGGCAAGAATTGCCACCAGGGACTCTTCGCGCGGAGCTTGTACGTCGGCCAGCGCATCCCGCTCGCCGGCGTCGCGCACCAGAACGGAACGATCCGCTTCGGCAACGACCCACAAACCTCGGCGCTCGACCGCAACTGCCAGGCGCACGACGTCGACAACCTCTACGTCGTGGATGCGAGCTTCTTCCCCTCGTCGGCGGCGGTGAATCCCGGTTTGACGATCATGGCCAACGCCCTGCGCGTCGGAGACCATCTGGCCGATCGGCTGCGCTGATCTGATGCGCCACTTCCGGCATCACTGCCGGAAGAGTTGGCGAGAGCAGGGCCCGGGGCCCCAAGGATTGAGCCGATGGAGATGATCGAGACGGCTCTCGGTCGGCTTGTTCCGGCAAACGAGGCGCAGGCCGTGTCTTCTCCGACCCACTCGTTCAGGCGGCTTTGGATGCACTCCGCGAGCAGAACCCGCCGCTCGTCGAAGAAACGCGCAGCAGGCAGAGACGGGCTCGCTCGTCTCTCCCTGAACATCCATCACTGATTCGAGCAGAATCTCGACGATGCGTCGCGTCTTCTCGAGTGGTGTCGGCAGCGCATCGAGAGCGCTCCGTGCAGTCGACCCAATGAAACAGCCGTGACTGGCGAAGATCGCCGGCGCAGGCGCGCTGGGTTGCGAGCGACTCAGCATCGAGCGCCTTCGACCGTCAGCGCGTCCCCGTCGCGGGTAGCTGCTCGGCGCGCAGGTGCTCGAGGTTGCGGTGGACGGCGGGCAGTCCCTGGGCGAACAGATCGAAATCGCGGCGCGGCAGGCTCCAGACGTCGAGCGACTCGGCGCAGCGCACGGTGGCGTTACGCACCCCGTGCTCGGCAAGGAGCGCCATCTCGCCGAAGAACTCGCCCGGGCCGAGGCGCGCGACGGCGCGATCGCCCTGGACGACTTCCGCGCTGCCGCGGAGGATCGTGTAGATGCGGTCGCCGAGATCGCCTTCGCGGAAGATTTCCTGCCCTGGCTCGAAATGCTCGCGGCGCATCGCCGGCGGCGCATCGAAGCGGAACTGGACGAGATCGGGGGGCAGGAACAGATCGAAGGTCCACGATGCGGCGACCTTCATGCGCCGTCCCCAACCCGGCAGTTTCAAAAGGTAGATCGTCCGCCAGAGGAACCACGCCAGGATGCCCGATACGGGGATCCCCGCGAGCTCCGCGACGGCGCTGCGCGAGCCGAGCGATCCCATCTTGCCGAGCCCGCGGAAGGAGAAGGTCCGGCGCGCGCCGCCGTCGATAGCGCAGAGCAGGTTGTGCGCGAGCACATCGGCCTGGCGGGTGGCGTGCTGCGCGGTCGGTGGCGCGAATCCGCCTTCAGGCGCCGGCACCAGCGCGCAGTCGCCGATCGCCCACACACCTTCGTGGCCCTCCACGGCGAGCTCGGGCGTCACTTGGACGCGGCCGCGCGACTTCGCCACACGCAGCTCGTCGATGCGAGGGTGCGGCGACGAGGGGACCGTCGAGATGAGCGTCCGCGTCGGGATACGCGTCCCGTCGGCTAGACGGGCTTCCGTCCCGGTCGCCGCCTCGAGCCGCGTGCCGAGCACGATCTCGACCCCGCGCTCGCGCAGGATCCGCTCGGCGAAACGGCCGAGCTTTTCGGTCAGCTCGGGCAGGATGCGGTCCTGCGAATGCACCAGGACCACGCGGATCTCGCGCGGCTCGATGGACGGATAGCGTCGCGCGATCCCCCGAGCGAAATCGTTCAGCTCGGCTACCACCTCGACGCCGGAGAATCCGCCGCCCGCGACCACGAAGGTGAGCAATTGCTCGCGCAGCCGCGGATCGTGGTGCTCGATGGCCGCTTCCTCGACGGCGCGGATGACGCGGTTGCGTACCTCCAGGGCGTCTTGCAGGTTCTTGAAGGGAAGCGCGTGCTCGGCGAGCCCGCACAGACCGCGGAAATCGGTGACGTTGCCGAGCGCCAGGACGAGATGATCGAACGGCAGCACGTGCGCGTGCGGCTGGAAGCCGGGCGCCGTCGTCACCGTACGCGCGGTAAGGTCGATCCCCTCCACCTCGCGGACGTGGAGCTCGGTGCGCGGCAAGAGATGCTTCAGGGCGCTGACCAGATCGGTGAGCCCGATGGTTCCGCCGATGACTTCCGGGAGCATGGGCTGGAAGACGAAGTAGTTCTCCTTGGAGACGAGGACGATCTCGACGTCGTCGCGAGCGCCGAGTCGTTTCTCCAGCGCTGCCGCGGCGAACACGCCGCCGAATCCGCCGCCGAGGATGACGATGCGTTTCCTGTCGGGAGGTGGCGGTCGCTGCGCGCAGAAGATGCACGGAACGCGCGCGTCGTGAACGACCTTCGCGCAGCCGCGTGGCAAGGGCAGGAATGTCGCGAGCAGCATCCCGAGCGGCGGAGCGACGAAGTAGAGGAGGAGCGCGGAGAAGTTGCCGTCGAACAGCGCGGAGGCGAGCGTCCGGGCCGGGTTCATGCTCGTTCCCGAAAGCGGCGCCTCGACGAGGATGTAGATCGCCAGGAGCGCTCCGGCGACGAGACCGGTATATCTCGCGAAGCGTGAGGCGCCCATGCGCAAGACGGCCGCCATGAGGACGCCCGAAATGCACAGCTCCGCGAGGAAGGCTACTGCGAGGCCCGAGGGGCCTGGCACCGTCGCGGCGAAGTGCACCGCGGAAAGCCGCGAGCTGCCGAGAATGGCGCGAGCCAGAGCGACTCCGAGAAAGGCGCCGGCGATTTGCGCCGCGACGTAGATCGCGGCGTCCCAGCGCGGCAGCCGGCCGAGCCGGAGGAAGGCGAGCGTCACGGAAGGATTGAGATGAGCACCGGATCGCTTGCCCGGCGGGGAATAGATGAGCAAGACCGCGGTCACGCCCATCGCGAGGCCCATCAGTGCGCGACGTTCCAGAGCGCTCGGGATGGCGAGGTGGGCCGGTGACAACGGATGCTCGAGGAGGACGGCGAAGAAGCAGGCCGAGAAGAGGAACGCGCCGAGTCCGAACGCCTCGCTGGCGGCTTCGCGGGAATGGCGGCGCAGCGCTTCGAGGACGGTCATGGCTGTTCCTCCACTCCGGCGGAGCGCCTCGGGCGCTTCTCGCGAACGGCGGGCTCGACGAGATCGACCGTCATCAGCCGGAGCAATTCCGCGACGCTCCACGCCTGTGCCGGGCATCCCCCTGGGCGGTACGGCTCTTCGGCGTCGAACACCTCGGACACCTGGCCCAGGCACGCGTCGGACGAGAGATGCGCCTCGAGCGGCTCCAGCAATCGCCGGCAGGCGGCAACGTTCGACGGATTGCGCCCGAAAGCAGCCAGGTATCCCCGCACGTACGGTCCGATGAGCCAGGGCCAGACCGTGCCCTGGTGATAGGCAGTGTCGCGCTCCCAGGGTCCGCCGCGGAACCGGGGAACGTAGCCCGCCTCGCCGCGCGCGAGGGTGCGGAGCCCGAAGGGCGTGAGCAACTCCTTCTCGACGACTCGCATCACCGATCGCCGCTGTTCGGGGTCGAGCAACGGGAACGGCAGCGAGAAGGCGAACAGCTGATTCGGGCGGATGGCGGGATCGTCGCCTGCGGGGCCACCGACCACGTCGTACAGGCAGCCACGCGACGGATTCCAGAACGCGCGAGCAAAGCTCTGCTCTACGAGCTCGGCCTCGCGGGAGCACGAAGCGCTGGTACCGTAGTCGCCGGCCGCCTGCGCAAGGAGCGCCGCAATTCGCAGCGCGTTGTACCAGAGGGCATTGATCTCGACGGGCTTCCCGTGGCGCGGCGTCACGACGACATCGCCGACCTTGGCGTCCATCCAGGTGAGCTGTGCGCCCGGCTCGCCGGCGGCGAGCAGCCGGTCGCGCGGATCGACGCGGATGCCATGGCGCGTTCCTTCCAGATGGAAGCGGAGGATTTCCTTCAGCGCCGGCAGGATCTCGCGGACGAACGCATCGTCACCGCTGGCGGTGACGTACGCGAACGCAGCCTGGAAGAGCCAGAGGGTCGCGTCGACCGTGTTGTACTCGGGAGCCTCGCCGCGGTCGGGGAATCGATTCGGCAAGAGCCCGCCGTCGCGATGCGCGAGAAATCCGCGGATGACGTCTCGCGCCTCGTCGAAGCGGCCGCGTGAAAGAAGGAGGCCGGGGAGCGCGATCATCGTGTCGCGGCCCCAGTCGGTGAACCAGGGATAGCCGGCGATCACCGTCGGGCCGCCGTCCTGCCGCCGCACCACGTACTGCTCGGCGGCGTGGGCGAGGCGCGCAGTGAACGGATCCGCGAAGGCCGGTGACTGCCGTGTGCGCTCCGCCGCCTCGAGCCTCGCGACTTCGCCGGCGTCGATCGTGCGATCGGAAAGAGACGCAACCACGAAGGCAGGCTGGCCGGGACCGACCTCGAGGGTCAGGGTCCCCATCTTCCAGAGGTCCTCGCTGGAATCGAGCCCGCGGTCCCGCTCCGCCTCATACTGGTGGGCGAAGTACCAGGTGCCGTCGGCGGCAAATTGCGCAGTCGGATTCGTGTGCAATCGAAGGCGCCGCCCGCAATTTCGAAAACCCAGGTGGGAAACGGCTCGGCGCGGAACTCGATCAGGTTCCGGTACCCGGAGGGGTCGATCGCCCCCGGGTAGGCGTTGGTGGCGAGCGGGGTGCCGGGTTCCACGACCTCCTCCAGCCTGGAGAGCAGGACGTGCCGCTCGACCGGAGGACGCAAGGAGGCGACGAGGAGGCCGTGGTAGCGGCGGGTATTCGCGCCCGCCACCGTTCCCATGGCGAATCCGCCTCGCCCGTTGGTCAGGAGCCACTCGAGCCGGGAAGAGCGCTGGTAATCCGAGCAGACCTCGCGCGTCACCTTCATGGTCATTCTCCGCTCTGCTGGAGGAGCTTGGCGACGAGGCCGGTCCATCCCGTCTGGTGGCTGGCGCCGACACCGGACCCGTCGTCGCCGTGGAAGTACTCATGAAACGGCACGTAATCACGGAAGTGCGGATCGCGCTGCAGCTTCTCCTCGCGTCCGAAGACCGGCCTGCGCCCGCGCTCGTCACGCAGGAAGATCGACGAGAGCCTGCGCGATAGCTCGGCAGCCACCTCCGCCAGGTTGAGCATCTTCCCGGACCCGGTAGGGCACTCCACGCGGAAGGAGTCGCCCACGTAGTGATGGAACTTCTGCAGCGCCTCGATGAGCAGGTAGTTGACCGGGAACCAGATTGGCCCGCGCCAGTTGGAGTTGCCGCCGAACAGGCCGCTCGACGATTCCGCCGGCTCGTAGGCGACGCGGTAGGTCTGTCCTTCGACATCGAGCATGTATGGCTCGGCACGATGCACCGCGGAAAGGGCGCGGATGCCGTAAGGAGAGAGGAACTCGCGCTCGTCGAGGAGGCGGGAAAGGACGCGGCGTAGTTTCTCCGGCTCGACGATGGCGAAGAGGCGCCGGCCGCTCTCGCCCGGTGTGCGCATGCAGGCAACGCCCTCGGTGAGATCGGGGCGCTTGTCGATGAACCAGTCCAGCCTGCGCGCGAAGCCCGGGAAGCTCTCGACGCGATCGGACTCGATCGCCTCCACGGCGAAGAGCGGAATGAGGCCGACGATGCTACGGATCTTCAGCTTCATCTCCTCCTGGCCGGGCCGGTGGAGGAGGTCGTAGTAGAAGCCGTCCTGCTCGTCCCAGAGGCCGAGCGTGTTCATCGCCCGCGCGATGTGGACGAAGTGCTCCCAGAACTTGCTCGCGACGTCCTCGTATTCCGGCTCCTCGCAGGCCAGCTCCAGCGCGATGGTGAGCAGGTTCAACGAGTACATCGCCATCCAGCTGGTCCCGTCCGACTGTTCGAGATGACCTCCGCCCGGCAGAGGCGCCGAGCGATCGAAGACGCCGATGTTGTCGAGGCCGAGGAAGCCGCCCTGGAAGACGTTGCGCCCCTCCGCGTCTTTGCGATTCACCCACCAGGTGAAGTTGAGCATCAGCTTGTGGAAGATGCGCTTCAAGAAGGCGCGATCGCCCTTGCCGCGCCGCTTCTTCTCGATCTTGTAGACGCGCCAGGCAGCCCACCCGAGAACGGGCGGGTTCACGTCGCCGAACGCCCACTCGTAAGCGGGGATCTGGCCGTTCGGGTGCATGTACCACTCGCGCACGAGGAGGAGGAGCTGCTCCTTGGCGAAGTCCGAGTCGACGAGCGCGAGGGGAATCGCGTGGAAGGCGAGGTCCCAGGCGGCGAACCACGGGTACTCCCACTTGTCGGGCATGGAGAGGATGTCTGCGTTGTAGAGGTGGCCCCAGTCCGCGTTGCGCCCGTGCTTGCGTCCGTTGGGCGGAGCCGGTTGGCCCTCGTCGCCTTTGAGCCAGTCGCGGACGACGTAATGGTAGAACTGCTTCGACCAGAGCATTCCCGCGAGCGCCTGGCGCATCACGCCCTTCGCGTCGGCGGAGAGATCGGGCGGGATGACGGTGGCGTAGAACTCGTCGGCCTCGCGCCGGCGAAGGTCGAAGACCTGTGGGGTCCGATCGACGGATGCTCCGCTCTCGCGAGTGAGCCGGAGGTGCACTGTCTTGCTCTTCCCGGCTTCGATCTGCAGCCGGTAGTGCGCCGCGCACTTGCTGCCTTGGAGCTCCGGGTTCACCGACTGTGAACCGTGGACGACGTGATCGTTGATGCCATCCTTGACGAAGCCGGTATTCGCACCGCCCGAGATGCGAGCGTGGTTGGTCTCGTTCTCGGTGAACAGGAAAGGCGGAGCGCCTTCCGCGCGCAGATGGTAGCGGCCTTCGGATTCGTGCTCGGCGACCGCGAGGCCTGGCTCCGTCTGACGGATCGAAGGGCGCTTCTCCCCGTTCCAGCTCCAGGTGTTGCGGAACCAGAGAGTTGGCAGCAGGTGCAGCTCGGCGTCGTCCGGCCCGCGGTTGTGGACCTCGATCCGCACGTGCAAGTCCTCGATGCCGTCCTTGGCGTACTCGACGAAGACGTCGAAGTACCGATCCTCGGCGAACACGCCGGTATCGAGAAGCTCGACTTCGCGCCCTGCCCGGCCCTTGCGAGCGTTTTCCTCGACGAGCCGCGAATACGGCCGGCCAGGCCGTCCTCGTTCCAGCGATACGCGCGCGAGCGGGCGTGGTCGTGCGGGAAGTAATCCCACGCCGTGCCGTGCGCGCTGTAATCCTCGCGGACGGTGCCCCAGGCGCGCTCGGAGAGGTACGGCCCCCAGCGCTTCCAGTGCTTGGTGCGCTGGCTTGATTCTTCGAGTCTCGTCTCTTCAGCGGTCATCGGACGGCCTCCGCAATCTTCGTGTCGTCGGTAAAGAGAAGGGCATGCCCGTCGGGGTCGCGGGCGAGGTGAGCGCGGGCCGGCCGCGGGTCGACCGCGATCGCGGTCTGCCAGTGCACCAGGTCGTTCGCACGCTCCCCCTCGGGATAGGGCCGGCCGTCGCGCGGGAAGAGGTACTCGAGGAGCTCGATCCCGGGTCCTTGCCTCGCGCGCAAAGTGGTGATGCGAAGGTGCGCGCCGAACACGCCATTCAGGTGCTCCTGCTCGGGACCTTGGTTCTCGCTCGTTCCGGCGAGGCGCAATCCGAGCCTGCCCTGGTAGAAGCGCAGGCTCGCATCGGTGTCGCGCACGACGATGGCAGTGTGGTCGATACCGAGGAAGAGCGCGTCCTTGCCCTGCCAGCGCGCATCGCCCTTCCCTCGCGGGAACTGCAGTACCTCGAGGACGTGCCGATCCGGATCCAGGAAGTAGAAGGCGCGGATCCCCCCGGCGTTCGGGTTCCAATCGGGGAGGCGCTGCGGCGAGGACGAGGCGTGCTCGACCTTCGCCGCGCGCAGGCGGCCATACGCCGCGTCCATGTCACTGACCACGATCGCGGCATGCTGGAAGAAGCGATCGTTGCTGCGCGCGTCCTGCGGGATCGAGCGGCCGCGCGGAGCGAGGAACTCGGTGAGCTCGAGACACTCGGCGCCAAGGCGCAGCCGGGCGGACCTCGCGCGGGCGCCGGGAAGACCCGTGCGCTCCTCGAAGGCGGGACCCTCCATCTCGTTCTCGCCGAGCTTCTGGAAATCGAGAACGCGGGTATAGAAGCCCGCGGATCGATCCAGGTCGGAAACCGTGATGCCGATGCAGCCCACCTCGCGGGCGGCTTCTGCCGCGAAGGCCCGCGCCGCGAGAGACGAGCAGGCGACCAGGATCGCCCAGGAAATCCGACGAAGAGTCATGGCAAGTAGTCCCCCCGAAGCAGCCATCCGTTACAGTCGTCATCCGCCTCGGGCGAACTCCGGGTACAGCGTCATTCCACCGTCGACGTAGAGCGAGATGCCGTTCACGTAGTCGGAATCGTCGCTGGCGAGCCAGACCGTCGCCTTGCCGATGTCCTCGGGCTCGCCGATGCGGCCGTAGGGGATGAGCGTCAAGAGCGACGCCAGCGCCTCCTGCGTGCTCCAGGCCGAGGTGTTGATCGGCGTCCGTATCGCTCCTGGTGAAATCGAGTTCACCCGGATCTTGAAGGGTGCAAGCTCCTGCGCGAGCGTCTTCATGAGGAGCATCACGCCGCCCTTCGAGGCCGCGTAGTTGGCATGCCCCGCCCAGGGAATGCGGTCGTGCACCGAGCTCATGCAGACGATCTTCCCCGCCGCGCGCGAGACGGAGGGAACGACGCCGCGGCGCTTGAATTCGCGGACGGCCTCGCGGGCGCAGAGGAACTGGCCCGTCAGATTGACGGAGATGACCTTGTTCCACTGCGCGAGCGACATCTGATCGACGGGCGCATCGCTCTGCAGTCCCGCGTTGTTGACGAGGATGTCGACGGTGCCGAAGTGCTCGATGGCGCGGCGGAACATGTCCGACACTTCCGACTCGACGGAAATGTCGGCCCGCACCGCCAGCGCGCGGCTGCCCGAGCGGACGATCTGGTCGGCGACCTCGACCGCCTTGTCCTCTCCGTCCCTGTAGTTGACGACGACGTCGGCTCCGGCCTCGCCGAGCGCGATCGCCACGGCCTTGCCGATTCCCGAGTTCGCACCGGTGACGAGCGCCTTCTGGCCAGCGAGTGGCTTCCCCTGTCCCATTTGTCTCTCTCCTTTTAGGATCCGAAGGCTTGGTCCCGCCGCCGGCCGGGCCGTTACAAGTGCGCCGCCGTAACGGATCGGCGGCTGCCGATACGTAGAAGGCGGACGCGAGCCGCGTTCCCAACCTATCAAGGAGATCTCATGAATACCCATGTCGAAGCCCGGGCGCCCGTTGCCAGCGCGGGCGATTTCGCCCGGAGCGCGACCATCGAGACCATCGGAACCAACGTCCTCCGCTACGCACTGGTCCTCATCTTCGTGCTCTTCGGCAGCCTGAAGTTCTCGGCGGCCGAAGCCGCGGCGATCAAACCGCTGGTCTCGAACAGCCCGTTCATGAGCTGGATGTACGCGATTCTCAGCGATCAGGCGGTGTCCGCCGTCATCGGCACCACCGAGCTGATCGCGGCCGCGCTCATTGCCGTCCGTCCGTTTTCGGCCCGGGTATCCGCCATCGGCAGCGCAATCGCGGTCGCAACGTTCGCGACGACGCTGTCGTTCCTCTTCACCACTCCCGGCGCGCTCTCTCCCATGCACCCGGCGCACGGTTTCTTGCTCAAGGACATCGTGCTCCTGGGCGCGGCCGTCGCCCTCTTCGCGGAATCCGTCCGCGCAGCAGCTTCCGGGATGGAGCGCCGCTGACCGCAGGAAGTACGATTCATCGGACCAGCCGCGGATCGTTGCCGAGAACGAGATCGGCACCGCTCCGCGGCTCGTCGCGTTCGAAGTGAATCCGCTGGGCGGGGAAATAGATCGTCTCATAGGCGCGGACGACCTGCTCCGGCGGCAAGCCCTCCTGGCCCCTGCGAAGCGCCCGCTCCAACGCCGTCTCGAACGTGCAGTCGACCCAGCAGGCGAGGTCGAAGTGGCCCCGGTAGCGGCGCTTGAACAGGTAGATCCCTTCGAGGAGGATCACGTCGACATCGTCGAAGCGGTACCGGTGCGGGCGAAACCGGCTCGCGGTCTCGTCGGCGAAGTCGGCAACGACATCGCAGGAGCGCCGGTCGCGCAGCGGCAGGACGACTCCGCCGAACATGTCTTCGAAGCGAAACGCGTGCTGGTAGAAATGCTCCGCCGGCCGCTCCGCGTCGAACCGCCGCTCGGGCAGCTCTAGCCAACCGTCGCCGTTGATGGTGACGGTTTTCCGGCCGACGCCGGCGAGCGAAGCAGCAAGCCTGCTGGTGAGCCATCCCTTCCCGCTCGCGTCGATACCGCTGATTCCGACCAGCAGGGCCCGGTCGGGCCGAAGATTGCGTCGCTTCCACAGGATCTGCTCGACAGCCCGTTGCATATCGCCTGCGTGCGCGCAAAGTTGCGCGGCCCTCAGCAGCGGCTCGCTTCGATGGAATGGCAGGCGAGCGCAAACCGGGCGAGACCGGGAACCGGGGGATCGCCTTGCAACGTCGCAAACACGGCGCCGACCACTACCGCGAACAGCAACTGCCAGATCGTCAGCTTGCGCATGATCTGACCTCTCTCTGCCGCGACGGAATCCGGCACGATCGAGCGGGTGCTTTCGCCTTCAGCGGGTTCCCGGGGCCTTGGAAGTAGCACTCCAGCTCGGCGCGGATGCACGAGCGGGCGCGGTGCAGGAGGATCCGTTGGTTACCCTCGGTGATGCCGAGCAGCGCGCACGTCTCCGGGGCGCTCCAGCCCTCCACGTCGCGCAGCGTGATCACCTGGCGCCGCAGTCCAGGAAGTCGCTCGATCGCGGCGTGCACGAAAGCGAGCGTCTCCGCCTGGTCCAGGGAATCGTCCGGCCAAGGCTCGGGCGCGCTCATCCATCGACCGGCCTGCGGGCAGTCCGGCCTGAAAAAGCGGTCTGGGACCACCGCCTCGTCGTCGTCCTCTCTGGCGAGCGCGGAGACCGGAATTACGCGCGCCTCCCGGCTGCCGCGCGACTTCGCGGTATTGGCGACGATGCCGTACATCCAGCGACGAAACGAGCAGCGGCCCTCGAATCGCGGCAAACCGGCGAGAATGCCCATCCACGCTTCCTGCACGACTTCCTCCGCGCTGGCGCGGCTCGACACGAAAAGCTGCGCGTAGCGGACCATCGCGGCGTACTCCCGCCGGACCAGCGCGGTGAAGGCTTCCTCGTCCCCCGCGAGGAGGTCTTCGACGAGGAGTGCGTCATCGCGCTTGGGCGATCCGGTTGCCCTGCGGCCGTTCCCATCCCGCTCCTCGAGGACGCTCAGCATGGCTGGCTGGTTCGCAAACCTGGTGCCACCCGCAAGAGCGTGCGAATCCAAGTCTTTTCCATTCCCGCGCGCCCCCGACCACCACGGTATTTCGTGGTCGCCACGCGCCTTCGAGGGTGTGACCAGGGAGGGCTTGCACGCGTAACGAAACGCGCGGGTCGAGCTACTTCGGCTGCAGAAGGAGGCGCAAAGTGGCCATCCGCGGAGTCATCACCGGCAAGCACGTCCTCTTCAACGCGACGACCATCGTGCGCGAGTTCGGGCCGCGGATCCTGCTGCGCTGCTGCGTCGCTCTGGCGCTGCGCCGTCCGACCACCTTCCTCGCCTGCGTGTACCGGTAGCCGCGTTACCTCGAGCGTGGTTTGCGCGATACACTGCGCGCGCAATGCAAAAGCAGAGCGACGGTTCTTCCGCGGAGGTCCTTCGCGTTCTCGCCGAAGGAACGTCGGCAGCGATCGGCGACGAATTCTTCCGTTCCCTGGCGCGGCATGCCGCGCAGGCTCTTGGCGCGCGCTACGCCTTCGCGGCCGAGACGCTCAGTGAACTGGAATCGCGCTCTCTCGCTTACTGGGAAGGCAGCGGCTTCGGCGAAGGATTCAGCTACCGCTTTCTCGGCACGCCCTGCCAGCGCGTCTCGCAGGGCCATGTCTGCTACACGAGGAGCGGCCTGCAGCAGGCGTTTCCCGAGGACCCGTGGCTGCAACAGATCGGCGCCGACAGCTATGTCGGGGTGCCGATGCGCAATGCCACCGGCAAGGTGCTCGGCCACGTCGCGGTGCTGCATACCGAGCCGCTGGAGCCCTCCCAGGACGCCATCAACGTATTGCAGGTCTTCGCCGCGCGCGCTTGCGCCGAGCTGGAGCGCGTGCAAGCCGAGCGTGCGCTGAAGGCAGCGATGCAGGAACTGGAGCGGCTGCGCGACCGGCTGCAGGCGGAGAACGTCTATCTGCAGGAGGAGCTTCGCAGCGAGCACAACGTCGACGAGATCGTGGGTAGCGCTCCGGCGCTGAGCGAGTTGCTCGACAAGGTGACCCGCGTGGCGGCGAGCGACGCGGCGGTCCTCATCCAGGGCGAGACCGGCACCGGGAAGGAGCTCATCGCGCGCGCTTTGCACGACCGGAGTCCGCGCCGGGACCGGCCGCTCGTCAAATTGAACTGCGGCGCCATCTCCGCCGGCCTGGTCGAGAGCGAGCTCTTCGGGCACGTCAAAGGCGCCTTCACCGGCGCGCTTTCACGCCATGTCGGCCGCTTCGAGATCGCGGACCACGGCACCATCTTTCTCGACGAGGTCGGCGAGCTACCCGCCGAGGCGCAGATCAAGCTGCTCCGCGTGTTGCAGGAGCGCGAATTCGAGCCCGTCGGCAGCAACCAGACGGTGAGCGTCGACGTGCGGGTCCTCGCCGCCTCGAACCGCGATCTCGAAGAAGCCGTACGCGAAGGCCGCTTCCGCGCCGATCTGTTCTACCGCTTGAACGTGATCCCGCTCCGCGTACCGCCGCTACGAGAACGGCGCAGCGACGTCGCGCAGCTGGCGATGTATTTCATGCAGCGCAGCGCACGCAAATCCGGGCGGCCGATGCAGGCCATCGCCTCCGAGACGCTGCGGCGCCTGGCCGACTACGACTGGCCGGGCAACGTGCGGGAGTTACAGAACGTCATCGAGCGCGCAGTGGTGCTGTCGTCGGGGCCGGTGTTGGAGATCGATCCGGCGCAGTTGAAGCCGGCGCCAATGGCGGCCGCACCGTCGACGCAAGAAGCGGAAAGCGCGCCGTCTCCAGGCGGGACGACTCTCGAGGAAATGGAACGCCGGCACATCCTCTCCGTGCTGGAGCGGGTATCCTGGGTCATCGAGGGATCGAACGGCGCGGCGGAGCTCTTGAACCTCCATCCGAGCACGTTGCGGAGCCGGATGAAGAAGATCGGGATCTCGCGCTAGGCGGGCCGAACTACCGCCTTTTGCGCAGCAGCTCCGCGAGGAACGACGAGCAGCCGCGCAGCTCGACCCGCGCATCGAGCGCACGCAACAGCTGTTCGCCTTGCTGGTCCGCGTAGACCAGGGAGGCGACGTCGATCACGAGCGCCTCCGACTCCATGGCCGCGAGGAGGGAAGCCAGCCCGGGCACCCAAGGCGAGAGAAGCGACCCTTCGAGGCGAAGGACGATCCGGCCGTTCCCGTCCGTTTCTTCGTGGATCCGCAGCATCGCGTGCGTGTGTTCGCAAACGGGGTGCCACGCCGGATCGGCTCCATTCCTGCCGATTCGAGCCGGAGTCCACTCGCCGCCGCGACATTTGGTGGATCCCCCGATTCCCCGTGGGCTGTAACGCCAGGACCGTGAGGCAACACGCCGAGCAGAGGCTCCTGACGTGGAGGCACACGAACATGCGAAACGAATCGAAAAGGCAGTTGGCAAGCACAACGGTCCTCGTGGCCATTACTGTAATGCTCCTCTCGGGCGTAGCCGTCGCCGACGAAGGCGACGGTCCCAAGGAGCTGCGCCGGTTCATCGACCGGCAGGTCGGTCGAATCGAGAAGCTGATGGTTCCGGCGAACGATTCCGACCTTCCGCAGCCGCGGCTTCCCGATGGAAGGGTGGACCCGGCCTTCCAGACCACCGAGGCCAAGCGGTACCTGGGCAAGCTGCTCTTCCACGACCCGATCCGGACGGCGCGGATCATTCCGGACTTCGGTGGCGTCCCGGCCACGAAACAGAGCGCCTCTTGTGGTTCCTGCCACCTCGGCGAGACGGCGTCGAGAGCGGGCACGCTCTTCAACTTCGCAGTGGGCGGCGAGGGGCGCGGCTACACCGACGCCTCCGGCAACTTCATCGCACGGAGGCGGCCCCGGTCCGATCTCCCGATCCGGCGCTCGACGCCGCTCTTCCCCGGTGACGCGCTGGTGGACGAGCTTCCCACTCTCACCGACGTCTACGAATTCGCGATCGGCAGTCCCGCCCGCGGTCGCAAGCTGCCGGACCCGGGCCCCCTGCTGCGAACGGGCCGGCTCGACGCGTTGGACAGCGTGGCGCGAAATGCGCCAGGTGTGATCGGATTCGCGTTCAACAACCGCCTGCTCCTGGGCGGGTTCGCCGGCGAGCCCGATTCGTCGCCCGGCGGTCTCAACCCGTTCGGGCATGCGGCGCAGGAGAATGTGGCTCTGCTCTTGCTCGACGCGCACCGGATGCTGAACGCCGAATCCGCCGAGCTTCAGCATTTCCAGGCCTACGTGAAGCTCTTCCAGGACGCGTTTCCCGAGGAGGCGGCCCAGTACGCGGCCTCCATCACGGTCGATAACCCCAACGGCGATCCGAATCTGCTCATCAACGATCTGACCGTCTTGCGGGCGACGGCGAGCTTCATGCGAACCGTGGTCACCCGCGACACCCCCTGGGACAGGTTCATCGCCGGAGACGACCATGCCTTGACGGCCGAGCAGCGCCGCGGCGCCAAGCTCTTCTTCACGCCCGCGGGCGGCCGCCAGCGCGGGGCGAGTTGCTTTGCCTGCCACAGCGGCCCGATGCTCAACAAGCAAGTCGACGACCCGGATGTGACCGGCGTGGGTCAATTCGTCGAGGAGAATTTCTTCAACCTCGGGCTCGAGGACCACCCGCTCCAGGCCCTGAACGTCGCGGCGAGACACGACCCGAGCTTCCGCGATGATGGGCGCAGGGAGATCACCTTCCGCGACAGCGACGCCTTCAAGTTCCGCGTGGTGACGCTGCGGCAGCTCAAGGACAGCAAGAACTTCTTCCACAACGGCTTGTTCACGAGCGTGAAGGAGGTGGTGGAGTACTTCAACGCCGGTGTGCCGCAGGACCCGGTCGCCGCGTCCGCGGGAACGCTCTCGGAGCGCTTCACGCACCCGCGCGGCCAGGGCTCGCCGCCGGGCCTCGGCCTCCACGAAGACGAAGTGAACGACCTCACCGATTTCCTCGTGAACGCCCTCTACGATCCCGCGATCGCCCACTTCGATCCGGATTCGCCGACCAGGCCGTTCGTGATCACGGAGCGCGATCTCACCTACTCCAAGTTCCGTCCCGACCTGGCCGCGGCCGGCGCCGAGGACGGACGGATGCCCAGCCTGCTGCCTCCCGACAACAACGACGCCCTTTCACGGCGGGACATGGGTCTCGAATTCCTCGACGTGACCAGGCAGGTGGAGATGTCGCTCATCAGCACCAGCGGCAACGGCGGCAATCGGCAGGAAGACGTGTACCGGATCACGAACAAGAGCTCGTCGATCGTGGACACGCACCTCCTCACCATCGTCCGGGGCCTTTCCGATCAGATCGAGATGGACAACGCCAGCGGATTGACTAGCGGCGGCGATGCGTATCGGCGCGAGTTCCTGCCCGAGGGCGTCCTCCTCCCCGGGCAGAGCATCGTCCAGACGCTGGTCTTCAAGCGGAAGCATCATGCTCCGCGGGTGAGCTACACGCTCACGCTCCTCTCGGGACAGGGCAATCCCTAGTCCCCGCGAGTGCTGGGCGGCCGCTGTGAACTAACGTACACTGGCGGTCGCCTTGCCCGACGCGATTGCGAATGCCGTAGAGCAACCGGAAGGGGCGCTATTACGGGCGCTCGCCGAAGCCGTGTCCGCGCGGAACGAGGCATTCTTCGATGCGTTGGCGCGAGACGCTGCAACTGCCCTCGGCTTTCGCCTCGCAGGGCTTCTTCCTCGTCGCCGACGAGATCGCGTCGGGCCGAAGCGAACGCCGGCTACCCGCGCTCCGCATCCTTGCCGCGCACGCCGCGGCCGAATTGTCGCGCCGGCGCACGGAGAAGACGTTGCGGGAGAGCGAGCAGCGCTACCGCGACCTCTACGAAGAGGCACCCATCGCCTACGTCCACGAGGATCTACAGTCGCGCTTCATCAGCGCGAACCGCGCGGCGATACGCATCCTCGGCCTCAAGCCCGAGGAAGTGGTGGGCCACGTGGGCATCGAGATGGCGCCCAAGACGCCCGAGGCGCAGCGGCGCATCCAGGAGGCGTTCGCCTCCATCGGCCGGGGGACCGACACCAGCGGCGTGGTCCTCGAATTGCGCCGCAAGAGCGACGGCCAGCCCATCTTCATCCAGTGGTGGTCGAAGCCGGAGCCGGGCGGCAAGTACACGCGGACGATGTTAGTCGACATCACCGACCGCGTGCTCCTGGAGCAGGAGCAGGCCCGCCTGAAGGCGCAGAACCTGTACCTGCAGGAGGAGATCAAGTCGGTCCACAATTTCGAGGAGATCGTGGGGTCCAGCCCTCCGCTCCTCGAGGCGCTCGAAAAGGTGAGCCGGGTAGCGCGCACCGACACCTCCGTGCTGATCACAGGAGAGACCGGCACGGGCAAGGAGCTGATCGCGCGCGCGATCCACTTCAACAGCGAGCGGCATGACCGTCCGCTCATCAAGCTCAACTGCGCGGCGCTGCCCACCTCGCTGCTCGAGTCCGAGCTCTTCGGCCACGAGCGAGGCGCGTTCTCGGGCGCGATGCAGCGCCGCATCGGCCGATTCGAGCTGGCCCACGGCGGCACCATCTTCCTCGACGAGATCGGGGAGATGCCCAAGGAGGCACAGGTCAAGATCCTGCGCGTCCTGCAAGAGCACGAGTTCGAGCGCGTCGGGGGCAACGAGACCATCAAGACCGACGTGCGCGTCATCGCCGCCACCAACCGCGATCTGCGCAAGGCGGTACGCGACGGCGAGCTCCGCGAGGATCTCTTCTACCGGCTCAATGTCTTCCCGGTGGAGCTGCCGCCGCTACGCGAGCGCGCGGGCGACATTCCCCTGCTGGTACGGTTCTTCATCGGCAAGAGCGCGGCGCGCATCGGCCGGCGCATCGAGACGATCGGCGACGAGTCGCTGGAGCGGCTCGTCGCTTACCACTGGCCGGGCAACATCCGCGAGTTGCAGAACGTCATCGAGCGCGCGACCATCCTGGCTACCACGTCCGAGCTGCGTGGTTGAGCCACTAGGGATCATGCAGAGCGTTGGCTGACAGCACTGCAAGCCTGTGCTATCCGCGGCTTCACTCCAGAGGAGGGAACAGTGCCACGAACGATGGCGCTAGCCACGCTGATGCTCGCGCTCCCGGCGTTCGCACAAACGCCGCCCGAAGTCACGCTGACGCGCCTCGATTGCGGCAATGGATTCAACGACCAGCGCCGTTTCAGCGACTCCTTCGCCTACACGAATCCGAAGGTGCCCTTCACGTTCAGCTGCTACGTGATCAAGCACGGAGCCGATACCATGGTGTGGGACACGGGCCTTGCGCCGGGTTCGAATCCCAACGCGACGAACAAGCCCCTGACCGATCTCCTCGCGCAACTCGACATCAAACCCGACCAGGTGAAATACGTCGGCATAAGCCACTTCCACGCCGACCACACCGGCCAGCTGGCGCCGTTCGCGAACGCGACGCTGCTCATCGGCAAGGGTGACTGGGACGGGGTCAACGCCCAGCCGCCCATGACGGGCGCCAATGTCGCCGGTTTCAAGGACTGGATCGGCACCAGCCGAAAGGTCGAGCCGCTGACCGCGGACAAGGATGTGTTCGGCGACGGCAGCGTGATGGTGCTGCGCACGCCCGGTCACACTCCGGGACACCAGTCGCTGCTCGTGCGCCTGAAGCAAAAGGGTCCGGTGGTGCTGGTCGGCGACGCGGCGCATTTCCGCGAAAACTACCTCAGGGACGGCGTGCCGGGCTTCAACTACGACCGCGCCCAGACCATCGCGTCGATCGAGCGCATCAAGCAGATCGAGAAGAACCTGAAGGCGACGGTCGTCATCCAGCACGACCCGCGCGATGTCACCAAGCTGCCGGCATTCCCGGCCGCGGCGAAGTAGCCGGGCTACGACCGGCGCGGCTCCTGGCCGAGCCGCAGCAAGAGGAGCTCGCGGCGGCGGCGGCTCACCGCCAGCTCGGTCCCGTCCGCGAGAAGCACGGTCCAGCGCTCGCCGCGCCGGCGCAGCTCGCGCACGCGAGCGAGGTTCACGATGGCGGACCTGTCGATGCGGACGAAGGCGAGCGGATCGAGCTCCTCTTCGAGCGAGCGGATGGCCTGCCGGTGCAAGTGGCACGCGCCGCCGACGTGCAGCGTGGCGTAATAGTCCTGGGCCTCGATCCAGTCGACCTCGGCGGCGGCGATCACCGAGGTGCGGTTGCCGAGCTTTACCAGGAACCGTTCGAGCGAGCCGGGCGCGGCCGGCGCGCGCGCATCGAGCAGCGCACGCAACTCGGCCGCGACTTTCGGCGCATCCATCTCGACCAGGCGGCGCCGCGCGCGCGCAAGCGTGAACTCGAAGCGCGCGTCCGAGAACGGCTTGACCAGGTAGTCGAGCGCGCGCACGTCGAACGCCCGGATGGCGTACTCGTCGTACGCGGTCACGAACACCACCGGCGGCATGGCGTCCACGCCGACCTGCTCGATTACCTCGAACCCGTCGAGCTCCGGCATCTTGACGTCGAGGAACACGAGCTGCGGGTGCTCCTTGCTGATGCCCTCGACGGCTGCAAGGCCGTCGGCGCACTCGGCCGCGACGCGGACGTCCTCGTGCTCGCAGAGCAGGCGCGACAGCACCCGCCGGGCGGGCGCCTCGTCGTCGGCGACGAGAACGCGGAGCTCGCTCATGCGCCCGCACCCGCTCGCAGCGGCAACACGATCCGCGCGCTGACACCGCCTTCCGCACCCGGGACGAGCGAGAGCTGCGCGGCCTCGCCGTACCTGTGCTGCAGCCGCGCGCGCACGTTGGCGATGCCGATGCCGCGGCGAGGCGCCGAATGGAAGTCGGACGGCAGCCCCACGCCGTCGTCGATCACCGACATCTCGAGATGCCCGTTCGCGACGCTCGCCCGGATCGTCAGCGAGCCCGCCCGCGCGCGCCGCGAGAGTCCGTGCCGCAGAGCATTCTCGACCAGCGGCTGCAGGATGAGCTGCGGGACCGGCACCGATTCGCTGCGCGCGTCCACCTGCCAGCTCACGCGCAGCCGGTCGCCGAACCGGACCTGTTCGATCTCCAGGTACTTGCGCAGGAACTCGATCTCGGTCCTCAGGGGCGCGTCGGGCTGCGCGTCAGGGCGGACCACGTGCCGCAACACGTCGCCCAGCCTCTCGATCAGCTCGACCGCGCCGCGCTGGTTTCCGTCGCGCACGAGCGCGCCGATGGTATGCAACGCATTGAAGAAGAAATGCGGATTGAGCTGCATGCGCAGCGCGCTCAGTTGCGCCTTGGAGAGCTCGGCCTGGAGCTCGAGGAGTTGCCTCGTCCGCGCGGTGTACGCCGCCGCATACGCCAGGCCGACGGTGGCGCCGTAGACGATGAACCCGTCGGCGCTCAGATAGACGAGGTTGTCGCGCAGGTGAAGCAACGGCATCGACGGGGCCGTCACGTGCAGCGCGCGTTCGATTACGGTGCGCACGGCGGCGAGGAACGCGATGGTACCGGCAATCCCCGAGAGGTGCGCGAGCACCGCCCTCGCACGCGGCGGCCACTCCAGCGGGAAGCGCTCTCCCCACCGCGTCACCGCGGGTACGCAGAGCGCGAAGATGACCATGGGCGCGACCTCGCGCAGGAACACGTCGGCGAGCGTGAAGCGCCTGCCCAGGGAGTGCCAGTAGAACCCGAGGTGGGCCGCGTGCAGCAGTCCCAGGAGCGTGAAGCCGGCGAGCGCGAAGACGAGGCAGCGGCGCATCCGGCCATTCTAGCAGCGGCGTACGCGCGAGCGGCGCCGCTCCCTGCAGGCCCGGTGCCGCTCGCAGCAAGCCGGCCGCTGCGCGGTGCGCGCGATGTTACAGCGCAGGCATGCAATTACTCATCCCGATCTTGCTGCTGGGCGTTCCGCAAATGCAGCGCTATTGGAAGGTCGACGCACCGAGCGCGGTCCTCGAGCACGTCGACGTGATCGACGGTACCGGCGGCCCGCCGCAGCGCGATCGCAACGTTTCCATCGAAGGCGGAAAGATCGTCCGGATCTCCGCCGGCGCCGACGAGCCCGCACACGCCGGCACCGCGGTGCTCGACTTGCGTGGCCGCTCGGTACTGCCGGGGATCGTCGGGATGCACGAGCATTTCTTCTGCATGGTGCGACCGCATCTGCAGGCGGACTCGACCTTCGAGGGGCCGGCGATGTTCCAGCAGATGACCTGGTGGCGTATTGGGCGGACCGTGGCGTGACTTCGTTCAAGGCATATGCGGGCATCAGCCGCGCGGAGATGCGCGCCGCGGTCGAGGAGGCGCACCGGCGCGGACTCAAGGTGACGGGACATCTCTGCTCGGTCACCTATCCGGAGGCGGTGCAGGAGGGCATCGACAACCTCGAGCACGGTTTCTCTGCGAATACGGCGCTCGACCCGGGCAAGCAGCCCGACAAGTGCAGCGAGAGCCGCGGCGAATACACGCTCGAGCACATGCCGGCGGGGAGCGCGGAGGCGAATCGCCTCATCGCGCTCCTCGTAGAGCGCCACGTGGCCATCACTTCCACCCTCCCGGGGTCAGGCTCCAGGGTCTTGCCAAAGCCTCTCCCGCCGGCGGCGCTGTGGGCGATGTCGCCTTCGCTGCGCGACTCCTGGCTGTATTCGCGCAATCGCGCGGTCGATCAGGCCAGCCTGGATCACGAGACGCGCATGTTGCGCATCGAGATGGATCTGGAGCGCGCGTTCGTCGCCGCCGGCGGTCTCCTCATCGCGGGCGCCGATCCGGTCGGTATCGGAGGAGTGCTCCCGGGCTTCGCCGATCACCGCGAAATCGAGCTGCTGGTCGAGGCTGGCTTCACGCCGTTGCAAGCGATCCGGATAGCGACCTTGAACGGCGCAACCTATCTCGGCAGGCAGAACGAGATCGGCTCCGTCGCCGTGGGGAAGAACGCCGATCTCCTGGTCGTCAAGGGCGACCCGAGCGTTCGCATCGACGACATCGAGAACGTCGAGATCGTCTTCAAGGACGGCGCCGGATACGATCCCGCGAAGCTGCTCGAATCGGTAACAGGTCATTATTGCCAATATTGAGGAGTCGGCATGTTTGCATCGATCTTATCGGCCGTACTCCTTGCCCAGTCGGCTGTATTGATCAAAGCCCACCGGCTGATCGACCCGCGGTCGGGTAACGTCATCTCGCCGGCCGCGGTGCGGATCGAGGGCGACAAGATCAAGGAGGTGGGGCCAGGGGCATCCGCTGCGGGCGCAACGATCGTCGATCTAGGCTCTGCGACATTGATGCCGGGCATGATCGATTCGCACACGCATCTGCTGCTCGACGTGATCATTCCGGCGCAGGCGGAGATGCCCCGGTACACGGCATTCCAACCGGGGCTCCTCCTGGCGGTGGCCGCCAAGTCGCCCGCGGAGCGCGTCCTGCTCGGCGCGCAGTTGGCGCGCGAGGACCTGGAGTCGGGCTTCACCACCGTGCGCAACCTCGGACACTCCGGCATCGACGGCGACGTCGCCTTGCGGGACGCGATCGAGGCCGGCCGCGTCCCCGGGCCGAGGATCCTCGCAGCGGGACGGAAGCTGACGCCGATCGGCGGATACTTCCAGTCGCTGAACCCCGCGGTCGCGCACGCGGTCCTCGAGCAGGAGTTCCTGGAGGTCGCGACCGCCGACGACGGCCGGCGTGCGGTCGACACCAACCTCTTCTACAAGGTCGACGTCATCAAGGTGGTGGTCGACGACGACGGCGCCGGGATCACGCCGCCTGTCCTGAGGGCGATCGTCGACGAGGCGCACCTCGCGCACAAGAAGGTCGCGGCCCATGCCACGACGACGGTCGCCGTCCAGACCGCCATCGACGCCGGCGTCGACTCGATCGAGCACGGCAACGGCGTCACCGACGAGCAACTGCAATCGATGCGGAAGAAGGGCATCTTCCTGGGGCTGACGCCGACCGTGTACGACGGGTTCTTCGCCCAGCTTTTCGAGTCCCAGATCGTGCTGACCGGCGAGCTGAAATCGAGGATGGCCGACCTCCCGCAGCGGCGGCTCCCCATGGATCGCGAGTTCGTCCGGCGGATCTCGAGATCGGGCGTGAGATTCGCGGTCGGATCGGACATGTGTTGGTTCTATCCGGGAAGGACGCGCGGCGAATCGTCAGCCCGCGTCCTCGCAGGCCTTTGGCACGCGGGCATGCCCTCGCTCGACGTCATCCGCGGGGTAACCACCAGCGCCGCCGAGATGCTGGGCTGGCAAGACCGCATCGGCGCCGTCGAACCGGGCAAGCTCGCGGACCTCGTGGCGGTCGCGGGGGATCCGCTCGCGGATGTCGGCGAGCTCTTACGCGTCCGATTCGTGATGAAGGGCGGCAATGTGATCCGGAACGATCAGCGCCTCGCCGTCCGGACCGCCCTTGACGCGGATGTCCACGAGCGCCGCGAACGGCTTCACCTCGTCGAGCCGCACCGTTTCCGCCACCGAGTGCGCCATCACAGAGGAGAAGCCCCGGTCGCGGAGCGCTTCCGCCAGATTGTCGGCCAGCGCCGGATCGTCCTCGACCACGGCGACGAGGGCACTGCGGCGCGCCCCCCGCAACAGCTCCCGGAGCCTGGGAATCGGCACGGGCTTGGACAAGACGGCGAGCAGCCCCTCCTTCCGCGCCGCCGTGAGGTCGTCCTCGCCGGTGTAGGCGGAAACGACGATGGCGGGCAGACCCGGATCGATCGCGCGGATCTCGTGCACGAGCTTCGCCCCGCTCATCACCGGCATCCGCATGTCCGTGACCACCGCATCGAAGCGGGTCGAACGCGCCTCCTGCAGCGCCTGAGGACCGCCGGCCACCACCGTGCACTCCGCTCCGTCGTCGGCCAGGATCTCCGCGAGGTTCTCGGCAAATTCGAGATTGTCGTCGACGAGCAGGTATCTACGCATGACTAGGCCCTCGGCAGGCGCACGACGAACCGTGCCCCGTGGTCGCGCGGCTCGTGGGCAATGGTTCCCCGATGACGTTCGACGATCCGCTTTACGAGCGCTAGACCGAGCCCGATGCCTTTCTGCTTGGTGGTGACGAGCGGCTCGAACAACCGCCTCCGGATCGATTCGTCGACGCCTTTGCCACTGTCCTCGACGGCGAGCGCTATCACTCCGTCTTCCACCGCGCCTTCCACCCGGATCCAACCCTCGGGACCGGCGGCATGCGTCGCGTTGTCGAGCAGGTTGACGAAGACCTGGCGCAGCTGGCTCGCGTCGCCTTCCACCTCGGGGAGGTCGGCGATGGCCTCGAGGGAAACCGCGAGATGGAGCTGATTCGCGGCCGACTGGAGAACGTCGAGCAGGCACAAGCGGGAGGTCGCGAGCGGCCGGTCGCGGATCATGTCGAGCAGATCCTTGATGATGGCGTTCGCGATCCCGATTTGCTCACCGATGCGGTCGAGGTGCTTCTGGGCGCGCTCGTCGTCGACCACGCGCCCCTTGACGATGTACAGCGAGCTCTCCATGACCCCGAGCGGATTGCGCAGCTCGTGTCCGATGGACCCGATCAGCTGTCCGAAGGTCGAGAGGCGTTCCGCGCGGGCCTGCTGCGAGAGGAGATCCTCGCGATAGGTGTGCAGCATCACCGCCAGCTCGAGATCGAGGATCTTTCCCACCGCGACCCGCGCCGCGCGCAGCCTTTCCGGATCTTGCCAGTACGTCCTGTCGACGACGCCGTTCAGCTCCTGGCGGAGGATGTTCATCGCTCCGAACATGTAGTGTTGCGGGAGCGCGATGGCGACGTGCTTGCGGCCGATGCGCTCGCGCATCTCGAAATACGGCTCGTCCCACGGCCCGCGGAACAGCTGGCCCATCCACTCGACCAGCGTGTGCTTGAGGTGGCCGACCTGGCTTTCCCCGCCCTCGAGCGCCTTGCGCGCGCCCTCGTGCGCCAGGATCCGCTCGTAGAAGACCTCCGAGATCCGCTGATACTCGGTCTGCCCGACCGCATCCAACGCGCGAAGCTCCCCCTCGTCCGCCGGACCGAATCCGACGTACCGTTTGAGCTCGTCCAGGATGGTTTCGACCATCAGTGATCGACGGTATGCCCGCGCGTCGCATTCCTGCAACCTTCACGCCCGACGATTTCTTGCGAATTCCCGCAAGTCAGTACGCGCGCAAACCTATTGCGGCTTGCGCTTGAAAACCCGGGGCCGCTCGCGCCCGAACGAGTCGGTCGAGTGCGAACACTGGCACCAAAGCAAACAGGCCAAGCAGGAGAGGACGGTACAGCGTGCCGACCATCCACCAGCCCCATCCTTGCAGCGCGGGAACAGAACGGTACTCGCGTCTCTTCGCGGCGAATTCTGCGGTGGGTACGTTTTGCCGACGGGCTACGTCCTCGAGTGTGGCGTCGAAGGCAAAGCGCTGATCGCCGGCACGCCGCGGCAGGCCTTTTCCACTACCGCGCTCGGTCTCCGCGACTGGTTGCTCTGCGCGGCCGTCGCGAGCTCGGTGCTCTGGCTGCGCGAGCTGAGCAAGCTTCTGTCCCGGATGTTCTCCCGCGACATCGGGCCGCTGCGCCGTCACCGCGGAATCGTGACGCGAGGCCTGGCGTCACGATCCCCGAAAAGGCGTCGAGCCCAAGGCTCACATTGACATTGCGACGCGCGGCCGCCACGTCACGAGCGAGGGTCCTGGAGCCGGACGAGCTTGTCGCCCAGCTCGAGGAGACGGAACGGGCTCCCAATGGTGGCATCCGAACCATCTCGTCCCGCAATGGAGGAGGAGCCTTCAGGACTCATCCGCAGCACCGGCAAGCGGCTGGTGGCCGGCGCTGCCCGGAGCCGCTGGATGAATTCCGCGGCGCTCAGGCCGGCTTTCCAGTCGCCGCAAACGATCACGCTGGGCAGCTCTTCGGTACGGAGCAAGTCGAGTGCTCGGCCGCCGCTCGTCGCAAATTCCGAGTCGTAGCCGATTCCGCGCAGGTAATCCGAGAGGACGGCGCGGGTTTCCGCATCGTCGTCGACTACCAGGACGCGCCGGAGCGGACCGGACGATCGCAACTGTCGCGCATTGGCGCTCATCGTCGGCGCACGCGTCGCTGCGGCACGACGCCCGTAACCACCGGAATGGCGCGCGTTCCACCGGTGAAGAAAGCCAAGGCCAGGACCACGGCGTAGACGACGAAGCAACCGACCAACAGGATGGCGATCGTGGTGAGCACGGGCTTTCCTTCCGGTACAGGTTTGGTTTGTTTACTGCTTCTGCGTCACGACACCGGGAACGGTCGAATCGACCCGCACCTTGATCTGGCGAGGCATCGTCTCGCTCTTCTTGGGCAGGAAGATGCGCAGCACGCCGTCGCGGCCCTGCGCGCTGATGTTTCCCAGGTCCACTGTCGAGGGCAGCGTGAAGCTGCGGCTGAAGGAGCCGTAGTAACGCTCGATGCGGTGATAGTCCTGCCGCTTGTCGGCGTTCTCGAGCTTGCGCTCGCCGCGCAATAGCAGCGCGTTGCCCTCGAGCTGGATGTCGACGTCGTTTGCGTCGACCTCGGGCAGCTCGACCTTCAGGGTGATGCCCTCTTTATCCTCGAAGATGTCCACCAGCGGCGACCAGGTATTGCCCGTCTCGCCGCGGATCTCTTCGGCGGCATCCAATGGCTGGGCGAGATGCTGGTGGAAGAGCTGGTGGCGAAGCTGCAGGAACGGATCGTATCGCGCGATGCCCATTGGAATCTCCCCGCTGAACGGGCGCCTCGAACGGCGCAGGGGAGGCCATCGACCGATCCACGACCCCCAGCGGACTCAACGTAACCACCGCAAGGGGCTCGTCAACTCGCCGTCGAGAGCACCTGGTGCGAGGCGCGAGCGCGCCCCGTCAGGAACCAGGTATTCAGCTCTCCCGCGCCTTCCACCTCGAGAACGCCGCGCTCCTCGACTAGAAACGGCTGCCCCAGCCGCCGACGTGTGCTCTCCGAAACCTGCACGCGTCCGGCCACGCCGTGCGATTCCATCCGGATTGCGATGTTCACCGCCTCGCCCCATAAGTCGTGGACGAACAGGCGCCTGCCGACGACGGAGGCCACCACGCCGCCAGTGGCGATTCCGATGCGGACCTGGAGGACGGACGCCGTCCGCTCGTTGAAACGGTCGAGCGCATCGATCATGTCCAGCGAGACGTCGGCCGCCTGCGCGGCGTGATCCAGAACCTGCATGGGGATACCGGAAGCGGCCATGTACGAATTCCCGAGCATCTTGATCTTCTTCATGCCTCGCGCCGCGGCGAGGCCGTCGAACACGGTGAAGATCTCGTCGAGGATCAGCGCCAGGCGACCGGGAGGAACAGCGGGTGTCATCTTCGCGAATCCGACGATTTCCGCGATCAAGACAGTCGCGTCGGGAAAGCCATCTTCCGTCGCGTCGGCACGGGCTTGCAATCGTTCGGCAACGGAACCCGGTGGCGCCTGGAGCGCCAGCCGCTCCGATACCTTGCGCTCCGCCACCACCTGATCGAACAGCTTCCTGAGCTCGTCGTTCTTGCCGCGGATCACCTCGCGGCCGATCTCCAGCTCGTGGACCGTGTTCTCCAAGGCGCGAGCGTACAGGCGGACCTCGAGCATGTTGTGGACGCGCATCAGCACTTCCGCGAGATCGAACGGCTTGCTCACGAAGTCTCTCGCCCCGGCCCGGAGCGCGCGTAGCTTGTGATCCGGCTGGGCCGTGACCACGAGCACCGGCAGGTATCCATCGTTTTCGATTCCCGCGAGGGCTTTCATCACCTCGAAACCGTCCATGGCCGGCATCTGGAGATCGAGCAGGATCAAGTCGTAGCGGTTCTTGCGGTGAAGCTCGCAAACCGCGCGCGGATCGCGTGTCGACGTCACCGATACGTATCCCGCGCCGCTCAGCATGCGCTCGAGGAGGAGGACATTCGCTTCCTGATCGTCGACGACGAGGATCTTGGCCCTGAGGATGTCGGCGGGATCGATCACGGGGTCGCCCTGGGCCGTCGAGCATGTTCGTGCGCAAAGTCGAAGGCCGAGTCCAGGCTCGCCATGAACTCCATGACCTTGATCGGCTTGGTCAGGTACGAGAAGAAACCTGCTTCGAGGCCCTTTTCGATATCGCGTGGCATGGCGTTCGCGCTGAGAGCGAGCACGGGGATGTGCGCGGTCTCCGTGTCGTCGCGGAGGATCTTCAGCGCCTCGAAACCGCTGATGCCGGGGAGGTTGATGTCCATCAGGATCACCTCCGGTTGGTTTGCACGCGCAAGCTGGATGCCCATGCTTCCGTCCCGTGCGCTGAGGAGGCGCATGGTGGGCCGGCGCGCGATGAGCTGCTCGACCAGTTTCAAGTTGGCCGGGTTGTCCTCCACGTAGAGGAGTGTGCGCAGCGGCACGCCTTGTCGAGCTTGCGTCTGTGCCACGCTCGCGGGCTGTGCCGTTTCGACTTCGACCTCGAGTAGCTGGGGTCCGTCGACCGAGCCGATCTCGCACCAGAAGACGCTTCCGACCCCGACGGTGCTCTCGACTCCGATGACGCCCCCCATCAGCTCGACGAGGCGCTTGCTCATCACCAGGCCGATGCCGGTGCCCTGGACGGCGCCCCGTTCCTGTCCGAGACGGTTGAACGGCTGGAAGAGCTGGGAGATTTTTTCCGCAGTCAATCCCGCGCCCGTGTCTTTGACGCTGAGCCGCATCCGATCCGGACCGCGGGGAACGCACTCCAGGACGACCGTGCCCCCGGGGTGGTTGTATTTCACCGCATTGGAAAGAAGGTTCAGGAGGACCTGCTTCAACCGCGTACGATCCGCGAGGACGAAGCAAGGAAGGTCGAATCGCGGGAAGGAGGTCTCTATGCCTCCCTTTTGCGCCTGCGGCTCGATCATCGCCTGGCATTCGAGGATCACTTCGGCCAGCGAGGTGGGTTCCTGCGACAGCGACAGCTTTCCGGACTCGATCTGCGCCAGATCGAGGATCTCGTTGATGAGCTCGAGGAGGTACCAACCTGCCCGGAGGATCTCGGCGATGCTTCCCTTCTGCGACGCGGTAACCGGCGTCACGTCCGACTCCATCAATTGCGCAAATCCGAGAATCGCGTTGAGCGGGGAACGAAGCTCGTGGCTCATGCTGGAGAGGAAATCCGACTTCGCGAGGTTGGCCTTCTCCGCCGCCCCTTTCGCCCTGGTCAGCGCTTCTTCCACCTGCCTGCGCTCGGTGAGGTCGCGCGTCAGCTTGGCGAACCCGCGCGCATTGCCCGCCGGATCTCGAATGGCGGTGAAGACGACGTTTGCCCAGAAGGTGGACCCATCCTTGCGGACGCGCCAGCCTTCCACTTCGCACCGTCCGTCGGTCTTGGCACGGTCGAGGTGAAGCTGGGGTATGCCGCGCTCGATGTCCTGCGCGGGGTAGAAGCGCGAGAAGTGTCCGCCGAGGATTTCTTCCGTGCGATAGCCCTTGATCCGCTCCGCGCCGCTGTTCCAGCTCACCACGCGGCCCTCGGAGTCCAGCATGGCGATCGCGCAATCCGTCACGCTCTCGACCATCAAGCGGAAGCCTTCCTCGGTCCAGCGCAACTTCTCCTCGACTTGCTTGCGTGCCGAGTTGTCGGTGCCAATCAATAGGTAGCCGATGATCCGCCCTTCGCCCTCTCGCAGCGCGGTCACCGATACGATGGCTGGAAAGCGGGTGCCGTCCTTGCGGATGTACGTCAGCTCATACTTGTCTTCGATCCCGCGCGATGCCTTGAAAGCGAGCGCCTCGAATCCTGGCGCGATGGGAGTTGCCAGCTCGTCGGTCAGTGCCCGCGCGCGCGCGATCACCTCCTGCGGATCGTGGATGTCGGCGGGCGTGATCCTGTCGACCACTTCGGCGGCGGCGTAACCCAACATGGTTTCCGCGCCGATGTTGAAGAGCTGGATGACGCCCTTTTCGTCGGTTGCGATGATGGAAAAATTGGCGCTGTTGAGGATGGCGTTTTGCAAGGCGCCGGTCTTCAGCAACGCTTCCTTGCGGCGGACCTCGATGATCGCGTCGGATGGGCCACTCATT
>VBKL01000175.1 GCA_005879805.1 Deltaproteobacteria bacterium
CCAGAAGACGAGCTGCTCGCCACGCAGGACGGCCTGCTTCACCGGATCCAGCCCGGCGAGGAACTTGCGATCGGGGCGCTCGCCGATCTGCCCTTTCAAGAACACGAGCAGCGAGAGCGCCTCCTCGTCGGAGAAGTCGAACTGCGGCATGCGCGTATCGACGCGCTCGTAGGCGAAGACGCGGGGGACGTGGAGCTTCTCCCAGACCCAGTTGACGTACGTCTCCCTCTCTTTTGGATTCTCGGTGAAGTAGCGCACGTCGCCGAAGTCGAGGAGGTTGGCGTCCTTGCGTCCGTGCTCGGTCAATTCGGTGCCGATCTTCTGCGCCTGCTCGAATCCCTTGATGTCGTGGCAACCGAAGCAGCCGTATTTGGCGATGACCTTCTTCCCTTCGTCGGCCATGGAGGCGAGCTGCTTCGCCTGTCCCTGGCCCAATTCCGGAGGGTCGGGATACTTCGCGTCGCTCTTGAGCGTGACGAGGAACGCGGTCACGTTGGCGGCCTCGTCGTCGGACAGCCGGAGGTCCGGCATCTTCGTGTCCGGCCACATCGCCTTGGGGTTCTTCACCCAGCTGTAGATCCATTCCGGCCGGGCCTTGTCGGCGATGTTCCAGAGATTCGGCGCGTAGTCGCGCTCGGCGCTGCCCTCGCTGCGCCGCGCGGTCGAGCCCTTCTCGTAGACGTGGCAGCCGCGGCAGCCGACGGAATCGAAAATCTCCTTTCCCTTGGCGGCGTCCCCTTTCGGCGCGGCGTCGGCCACGAGCTTCGCCTTCTCGCTCACGGTCCAGAGGTAGGCGACGATCTGCGAGACTTCCTTCTCGCGCAGCTTGCGCTGGTCGGTGAGGACCTGCTCGTCGGTCTGTCCCTCGCCGCGAGGCACGGCGTTTGGGTCCATCGCGCCAGGCCAGAAGTTTGGCATGCGCGTAGCCGGCCGCCATCCCCTCGGATAGCTGATCCAGGTGTGCAGCCACCCCGCGGTGGTCTTGCTGGCGATGGTCGTCAAGGCCGGCCCGCGCTTCGCGAGGTCCGTGTATCCCTCGATCGGGTGGCATCCCCAGCATCCGACGTCGACGAACAGCTTCTTGCCCTTGTCGAGGGTCGGCGCGTAGGCGAGGTTGAGGTCCTGCGCGTGGCACTTGTCGCACTTCGCCTGCAGGAACGCGCCGGGGTATTTCTTCCCCATCACCGCCACTTCGTCGGTGAGCGGATCGTTCCAGTCGTGATCGTCCTCGCCGTGGCGGAAGGCGTGGTGCCGGACGCCCTTGGTCTGCGAGCCCTCGCCGCCGTGGCAGGTGGTGCAGCCGAACTGCTCCGGGAGGTGGTTCTTGACCAGGAGCTCCCAGCGGTGCGGGTGGCTCCGGAAGACCGGCTTCACGTCGTAGATGTCGCCCTTCTCGCCTTCCTCGAGAGCGGCGATGGTGTCCTTGTCGGAGCAGACCTGGGCAATCTTCGGCTCGCGCTCTTCCTTCTCGGCCTCGAGCGCCGGATTGCGCGCGGTTCCCTTGAACCCGGGCTTCTTCTCGAGGACCGGGTTGCCCTTGTCGTCCTTGACGACCGCCTTCGTCTCGAGGATGGGCCGGGAAGAGGATCCCGGCGGGCCGCAGTACGCCTCCGCCTCCGCGCGCCAGCGCGTGAGCTTCGCCAAGGGGCGGCACTCGGTGGCGCTCGCCGGATCCACGGGCTTCGGCTCCGCGGGCGGCGCATAGCCCCCGAACGGAATCGCTGCCGGCGCCGGCGGAACGTCCTCGCAGATCTTGTCGTGCACCGTCTGGTAGGCGTCGATCACTTCCGCATCGAGAGCGAACTGCGCCTTCATGTCCGCGTCGGGGAGCTTGGCCTTCTTCGCCTCCAGGACCTCGTACGGCGCGGAGAACCCGCCCTTGTTCACCGCGGTATGGCAGTTCTGGCAGCGATCGACGGTCTCCGCGCCCCACGAGTTCTTCAGGCCCGAGATCCAGTACTGCTCCATCTCCGGCCACTTGCCGTGGACGCTGTCGATCCGCTTCTCCAGGTCCGCGATCGGCTTCTCGAAGACGTCGATCTGCGCCTGGGCCTTGTCCTTGCGCTCCTGGAAGCCCTGGCGGGCGAGGGTGGTCTGCTTGTGGTGCTCGATGGCGTTCGAATAGATCTTCTGCTTCTCGTCGATCTTCTTCTGCCACTCGTCGAAGTCGTGCTGCAGCCTCTCCTCTTCCTTCGCACGGGCCTCGTGGCGCGCCTCGCGCAGCTTATAGTAGACGGCGTCCTGCTCGGACTTGTCGAAGCCGAGGTAGAGCTTGGCCTCCGCTTCCTTGATGCGCGCGTCGTCGTCCGCCTTGACCGCCTGATCGTAGGTTCGGCGCTGCTCGGGGCTTCCGGCCATCGCCTTGGTGGCCGCGTCCAGATCCGCCCTGGCGGCGTCGAGCTTCTTCTTCGTTTCCGGCTCCTCGAGCCGCTTCTTCGCGCGCTCGAGATCGGCCCGCGCGTGGGCCTCGTCGAGCTTGAAGAACTCGCGCTGGTAGTCCTTCCAGGGCCTGCGCGGCACCACCTCGTCGTAGACCGCCCAGAGCGTCGACAGCGCGAGCAGCACGGCGAGGCCGACGAACGGCCACTTCAGCGACTGAAGCTCGAGCGGCTTCGTAGCCATTTTCGCGGCACCCTAGACGTTCAAGATATTTGGGATGACCAGGATGTACTTGATGTTCAAGGAGAGCCGCAGGGACATCTTCACCACGACGCCGAGCATGATCATGAAGAGCGTCGCGACGATGCCATAGCGGACCATCCCGAGCTCGCGCAGCATCGGCCGGTCCTTGAACTTCTGCCAGATGGCCCCCGGGATCCCGACCAGCCACCCGCCCACCGCGATGAGCCCGAAGATCATCGCGCCCATCTCGCTGCGGATGCCGAGCTTGTAGGGCAGGTCGATGTTGGTAAGCGGCACCACCTTGTGCGGATCCCAGAAGTCCCAGGGCATGAAGAGGTTCCAGCCGGGGCCGCGGAAGAAGACGCCGATCGAGATCATCCCCACCCAGAGGACGAGGAATCCGAAGCAGAAGGTGGAGATGGCGAACTTGCGCTCGCGGAAGGTGTAGTAGCCGTTCCCGCGGGGATTGATGTCGATATAGGGAATGACCATCAGCCCGACGATG
>VBKL01000169.1 GCA_005879805.1 Deltaproteobacteria bacterium
GAGCCCGAGATCGTCCACATGCTGGAGAAGGCCCTCACCAAGGCCGGATACGCCGTCGATACCGCGGCCGATGGAAAGGCAGCCGAGCAGAAGCTGAAGGCCGATCCGCCCTACGATCTCGTATTGCTCGACGCCATGCTCCCGCAGATCCACGGATTCGAGATCTGCAGCCGCATCAAGGGCGACCCCCGCCTGCGTCAGATCCCCGTCATCATGATGAGCGCCGTCTACCGCGGCTGGCGCTTCGCGCAGGACGCTCGCGAGACCTTCGGCGCCGACGACTACATCGAGAAGCCCTTCCACCTCTCCGACATCCTGCGGCGCGTGCAGGAGCGCATCTCCGCGCCGCCCCGTCCCTCGCCGGAGCAGCGCGACGCGGCCGATCGCAGCTACCAGGAGGGCCTCCGCCTCGTGGAAGCAGGCAAACCGGACGAGGCGCGCGCCGCGCTGGAGCAGTCGGTGAAGGCGGATCCCTTTTCGGCGCGCGGTCACTTCGCCCTCGCGCAAGCGCTGCGGCAGATCGGCGATCCCTTCCGCGCCATCTCCAGCTACGAGAGGGCCGTGGAATTGCGCCCCAAGCACTTCGCGGCGCTCGCCAATCTCGCCGACCTGTATCTGGAGAAGGGATTCCGCCGCAAAGCCGTCGAGACGCTGGAGCGGGCCGTCCTCGCCGCCCCCGACGGGAAGACGCGCGAAGCGGTCCGTACCAGGCTCGTCCGCTTGCTCTAGAGCCCGAGCTTTGCGTTGCGCGCCGCGCGGGCGTGCGACATGTTCTCGCGATGCTGCCCGTCGACGAAGCGGCCCTCTCGCGGCGAAGGGCGCAGAACCTCGTGGCGCCTCGCGCGGACGCCCGCGGGCTCATCCCGAGCATCCGCAGCTTCGCCCAGGCGCTCGATCGGCAACGGCAGGCGCTCGAACCCGTTCCGCTGCTCTCGCTGGCGCGCCCCGATTGCGAATCGATCGCCCGCGCCCTCGACGAGGCCGAGGTCGGGGCGCTGGCGCTCAGCGCCGAGGACCCGGCCGTCGACCTGCCGCGCCTCGCCTCGATTGCGAAGGCGAGCACCATTCCCCTCCTGCGCGTCGATCTGTTGCTGGAAGAGTTCCAGATCCACGAATCGCGCGCCGCGGGCGCCGACGCCGTCCTGCTCCACGCATCGCTTCTGCCCGGCGACTCGCTCGCGCGCCTGTGCGGGACCGCGCGGGCGACGCACATGGATGCCTGCGTGGTCTGCACTTCGCGCGAGGAGATGGATCGAGCCGTCGCGGCCCGCGCCCCTTCCCTTGCGCTCGGCGGCGACGCTTCCAGCCTCGCTTCGCAGGCGCCGCGACGGATCACCCTCCTCGCCATATCCGGTGATCCCACAGAGCTGCGCGGCAAGGTGGATGCAATGCTCGATTCCACAATCGCCGCCGCACCAGACCCGGCCAGCGCCTTCCGCGCTGCCCTCGCTCGCCTCGAAGAGGACCGATGAGCCCGCCCTTCCAGAAGCACCTCTTCGTCTGCCTCAACGACCGCGGCCCCGGACATCCACGCGGCTCCTGCGCGCAGAAGGGGAGCGAGAAGTTGCACGAGGCGTTCAAGGCGGCGCTGAAGAAGCGCGGACTCTCCGATCGCATCCGCGCCAACAAGGCGGGGTGCCTCGACAACTGCGAGTTCGGGTGCTCGGTGGTGGTCTATCCCGAGGGCGTCTGGTACGGGCGCGTGACGCCGGAGGATGTCGAGGAGATCGTGGAGCGGCACCTGATCGGCGGCGAGCCGGTGGAGAGGTTGAGGTTGTACCCCAAGGAATAATGAGAGGGCCGAGGTACCCGTTGACGTTGACGTAAAACGTTGACGTTGACGTTGACGTGAGCGTTGACGTCAACGTACTTTGGAGTCGATACCGAGATTCACCTAATTCAACAACTGCGGCGCCCCGCGCAGCCGCACCACCCGCGCCCGCAGCGCCTGCGCATCCTTCGCCCCCGGCTCCAGCTCCAACACCCGCAGAAGATCCGCCGCCGCCGCCGAGCTACCGCCGAGCTTCTCGTACAGCTGTGCCCGCTCCCGCAACGTGCGGGTATCCGAGGGCGCGAGCACCAGCATCCGCTCCACCGCCGAGAGCGCGCGAGGAACGTCGTGCCGCTCGAGATAGACCGAGCGCAGGTTGTGGAGCATCCGCGTGACGATGTCGCGCCCCGAAGCAGGGCGTAGGTGCCGCGCCGAGAGCCGCGCGTCCCGGGAGGTCGACTCGAGAAGCTTCTGCAGATCGTCCTTGCCGAGCAGCCGGCCGCGATTGAAGGGATCGACGATCAGCTCGCCCTCGTCGAGCGGGACCTTGCAGAGGAAGTGGCCCGGGAAGTTGACGCCCTGGGCGGCGAGCCCGCAGCGGCGCGCGACTTCGAGATACACCACCGACAGCGTGATGGGGATTCCAACGCGGCGGTCGAGCACCTCGTTGAGGAAGCTGTTGCGCGGGTCGTAATAATCCGCGTCGTTCCCGCGGAATCCCAGCTCCCGGAAGAGGACCAGATTGAGCCGTCCCACCCGCCGCTCGGGCAACGCGCCGGGCGGCAGCAATCGCATCACCTGCTCGGCGATCTCGTCCAGCTTGCGCAGGTACGCGGCCTCGTCGAGCGCGGGATACTCCTCGTGCGCGACGGCCAGCGCCGCGCGCGCGAGATCGAGCGGCTCCTTCTCCGCGATCAGACGAAGGGCGCTGCGGGAGAGATCCTGGGAATCCACCCGCCGGAACGTACCACGTCGGCAAGGCTTTCCGTCAGAACGCCAGTTCCAGGATGCGGACGAAGTCTTCCCGCGTGCACGCGCGGGGATTCGACTGGTGGCAGGCGTCCGCGAGCGCTTTCTCCACGATCCGCGGCAACATCTCCCGTTTCACTCCTGCCTGGCCGAGCTTGCGAGGCAGCCCGCACTCGCCGCGGAGGTCGTCGACGATCGAGGCGCAGGCGTGTGCGCGCTCGGAAGCGCTCATGCGCGGATCTGCGCCGAGCACCGTGGCGGCGGTGGCGAGGCGCTCCTCGGCGGCGGTGCGGTTGAAGTCGATCACGGTGGGAAGCACGAGCGAGTTGGCGAGGCCGTGGTGGGTCCCCGCGACCGGCGTCAGCGCGTGCGCCACCGAGTGCGCCGCGCCGAGCCCCTTCTGGAAGGCGATGGCGCCGAACGCGCTCCCGAGCAACATCTGCTCGCGCGCCTCGAGGTCCTTCCCGTCCTTCGAGGTACGGGCTGAAGATCACCACCTTCGTTCCGTCGATGACGAGGACCGTCGAACGCCCGACCTCACTGCCGGTGCCCGCCGTCGTCGGCACGGCGATGAACGGGGGCTGCTTCTCGGTGATGAACTTGTCGCCGCCCTTGGCGTCGTCGTAGCGCGCGAGCGGCGGCTGGTGGTGGACGAGGAGGCGGATCGCCTTGCCCATGTCGAGCGAAGCGCCGCCGCCGATGGCCACTATCGCGTCCGCGCCCGCCGAGCGGTAGGCCTCGATGCCGCGAAGCGCGTCCGCGTCGGTGGGATTGGGATCGAAGCTGGAGAACACCGAGTGGCGAATGCCCGCCTGGTCAAGCAACGCAGTCACCGGCCCGAGCAAGCCCGCCTGCAGGATCCCCTTGTCGGTGACGACGAGGACGTTCCTGGCGGAAACCCGCTTCAGCTCCTGCGGCAATTCGCGGATCGCGCCGCGTCCGTGCACGATGCGGGTGGGGAAGCTCATCACGTTCGCCATCGGGGGACTCCTGGTCGGGAAGGAATGGCGGCCGGAGCTTAAGCCCGGAGCGCCGGTCCCGCATCCGCCAAAATCGTCAGATGATCTCGAAGTAGCGCTCGAGCTCCCACTTCGTCACAGCGGCCTCGAACTGGCGGCATTCCCAGTCGCGTGTGCGCACGTAGTGATCGACGAACTCCGCGCCGAGAATCTCGCGCACTTCCTTGCTGCGCGAGAGCGCCTCGGTCGCCGTCCGCAAGGTGGAAGGCAGGGGCGTAGCCTTCGCGTCATATCCATTGCCCGTCGTCTCCGGAGGAAGCGGCAGCTCGTGCTCCACGCCGTAGAGGCCGGCACCGACCGACGCGGCGAGCGCGATGTACGCATTCATGTCTGCGGCGGCGAATCGATACTCGACCCGGGTCGACGATGCGCTCCCCGGGATTACCCGCAGCGCGCAGGTGCGATTGGGAGGTCCTTGTTCCACTTCGCCATGAAGGTCGGGATCACGCCGTACCGCGCGCAGATCTCCTTCGCGGCCGTCTTGAAAAGCGCCGCTTTGTCGGCGCTCCGCAGGAGCGAGTCGTAGCGGATGGCCGCCTCGTAAACGCCGGGACCGGTCTCGGTGTGGAAGCCTTCCAGCTCGATGTCGAAGGCGGCCATGCCGTCGACCAGCGCGTGCACGAGCGGCGCGTTCTCGCTCGCGCGGAGCCACGAGTACCCGAACATTCCCGGCGAGAGGGGCGCGAGGTTCGCGTATCCCTTCTCCCGCAAGGACTGCGGCGTCTCCTTGAAGAGGAAGAACTCGTACTCGCTCGCCGCCTTCACCGCGAAACCCATCGAGCGAGCTTTGTCGTCGATGCGGCGGAGCAATTGTCGCGGCGAGACCGCGAGCGGTTTGCCCGGTGACTCCTCGAAGTCGAGAAGGAAGGCGGCGGTTCCGGGCTCCCAGGGAATCACGCGGAAGCTCGAGAGATCGACGGTCGCGCGCGTATCCGGATATCCGCTGTGCCAGCCGGTCACCTGCGCGTTGTCGTAGAGCTGATCGCCCGAGTCCCAGCCGAAGATCACGTCGCAGAATCCGACACCGCCGTCGGCGACGGAGAAGAACTTGTCGAGCGAGACGTACTTGCCGCGCAGGATCCCGTCGATGTCGAATCCGCCCACCTTGACCTTGCCGATGGCGCGCCGCTTGAACTCCTCGCGGAGCGCTTCGATCTGCGCGGCGCGCGGCTTCGCTGTCGTCTCCATGAATTCCTCCAGCGGCACTCCCATCAAATAGTAAGCGCTCGCTCGCCTGCAAAGCTCGCGAGCGCGGTCGCCGAGCGTTATGTTTGCACAGCGGAGGGGTCTCCCGATGTCCACTGCTCGACTGCTGCCCGATCTCCTCGTCGTCCAGACCGGCACGGCGGCTCGGGATCTGGTCGCGAAGCACGGCGACTACCCCACCTGGTTCGAGGAGGCCCTCGGCGCGAAACTGCGGCTCCTCCGTGCCCACGAGGGCGAGCGCCTCACCGAGCTCCCCGCGCAGACGAAGGGCATCATCGTCTCCGGTTCTCCTCTCTCGCTCACCGCGCCCGAGCCGTGGATGGACGAACTCGGCGATCGTCTCTTGCGCCTCGGGGCCGCGGGCGTTCCCATCCTGGGAGTTTGCTTCGGACACCAACTGCTCGGGCGAGCGAGCGGCTCGAGCGTCGTGCGCAACCCGAAGGGCCGCGAGATCGGCACCGTTCGCGTGCAGCTCACGCCGGACGGACGCAGGGACCCGCTCTTCTCCTGGTCGAAGAACGGCGAGATCGCGGTGCAACAGACCCACGTCGATGTGGTCGATCGGGTCCCGGAAGGAGCGAAGCTTCTGGCCTCCAACGAGGCCTGCGCGACCCAGGCGTTCCGGCTTTCCGAGACGGTCGCGGCGGTGCAATTCCACCCCGAGATCACGCCCGAAATCATGCGGGATTTGATCGGCACGAGGGCTGACGCGATCCGCGCCGAAGGCGGCGATCCGGTGCGTCTGAGGCGAGAGGTCCGAGACAGTGGATCGACGAAGATCCTTCGCTCCTTCGCTGACTTGGCGCGTCACAGCTGAGCCATGTAGGCAAGGGAGGGGGCGCTTCTCCGTAGGTGGGGCGAGGTGGTAGCCTCCCGCCATCATGAACCTGCGGACCGTGATCATCGGCGTGGCTGTCGCCTCTGCCACTGGCTACGTCATCTACGACTCCAACTCCCCCGAATCCCGCAGGGCCCGCGAGCTGCACGACATCGAGAAGCTCAAGCCCGACATCAAGATTGCGGATTGCTATCCGCAGGGACCGCTGGCGAAGGCGTTCGCCGCGGCCGTCGCCAACGACACCCCCTCGAGCCCCATCGAGAACGAGGTCACCCGCCGCAGCGTGATCAAGCACGACTGCATCCGCGGGAGCCCGAACCACGCCACCGTCGACAAGCTGGTAGCCACATCCGGCGACGAGATGATCCCGTACCTCTCGCAGGTGGTCGACCGCTGCAAGTTCGACAAGAACCAGCTCCCAAACGTCGCCTGCCTCGCGCTCGACGGCCTCGCGGCGCAGGGCTCGCCCACGGCCACGGCCGCTCTCGACAAGATCGCGACCGAGCGCAAGACGGCGAAGGAAGTCTGGGAAGGCGCGCTATACCGGGCCATCCAGAAGCCCGACTACAAGACGCCGGCGCAGCTCGCCGCGATGCTCGCGGACGACAAGGAGTGGGAGGCGAAGGAGCTCCTCCTGGAGAAGATCCGCGAGAAGCACGATCCCGCGGCTCGCGATCCGCTCACGCGCGCCTATGCGAAGGAAGATGACGAGACGACCAAGGGGCACGTCCGCGCCGCCTTGCTCGAGCTCGACAACCCTGGCCGCTGCGTGGTCGAGGACGAGGGCCGCGGAGCGGACGGCATCTGCCGCTACACCTGCCGCGAGACGGGGACGCGGCTGCGCTTCCAGAAGCTCGGCAAGGAGTGCCCGCTCGTACGCGAGCCGGAGAAGGCGCCGGAGAAGCCGGCAGTCGACGCCACCTCTCTCGCAGGCAAGTCGAAGTAACGTCGCCCCCTCGACGTCGCTGTCCGGGGGCCGTCTCCTTCTCGGGGGGGACGGCCCCTTTTTTTCGGGCCCACCAGGTGCGCCCTTCGCGCACGAGCGCATACCTGGGCGCCTGCGAAAACAGTATCGACAGAGAAATACGTAGCGACACTCCTGGTCCGTTGTATGCCTGACGCATAGGCCCACCCTTGGTATCTTCCAGGGTTGTGACCGGGCCCACATCTTGCTTCTTTAGGGCACGTCCACGCCCGTTTCAGCGTAGACGGATTCGCAGGGGGGAAGACCCATGGCTCGTCGTTCGCGCGGCTTCACGCTGCTGGAGACATTGATCGCGCTGTCGCTGGTCTCGGTGTCGATGACCGGGCTGGTCGTCGCCATCGGTTCGAGCAGCAAATTCGGGTCGCTGGCGCGCCGCCAGGCGACGGCCATGACCGTGGCCCGGAGCCAGGTCGAGGCGCTGGTCCACGCGCCGTACGGCGACGCCAGCATCACCAACTCGAACACCGCCAACGACGGCGTCGACTTCGCCGATCCCTCGGGAGCGTTCGCGAGCGGAACCATCGCAGCGACCGGGGCGAATGCTCCGGATTACACCCTGCCGACGCCGGTCCTCATCGGGGCCGATGCAACCGCGGTCCCCAAGATCGACGGCGAGAAGTACGACGTCTTCGTCAACGTGAAACCCGTCCTCGATCCAGTGAACTCGAGCGAAATGGGTAAGCAGATCGCGGTGATGGTGCGCTACAAAGTTGGCGCCCAATGGATGCGGGCCGTTGCCATCGGGTATCGATACAACCCGGGCATCATGGGTGTCGCTGACGGTCTGCCTCTATGAACCGGCGTGGTTTCACATTGCTGGAGATGTTGATCGCGATGGGGGTCACCTCGATCGTCATCGCGGTGATCTCCATCGTGCTCGTCAAGCAGAGCCAGGCGTCGGTGAAGCAGACGCAGCAACGCTCGCTCGAGGAGACCGGGCGGCAGGCCCTGTTGGAGATCGCCTACGCGGTGCGCATGGCCGGGTCGGGGATCGATCCGCGCGCCGCCTTCGACTTCGATCGTTACGCCTGCACGTCGCCAGGCTCCGGCAACACCTGCAACAACAATCCCGGCACCGAGAAGCCGACGCCGACTCCGGCTGTGCCGGGGTCCCGCGACAAGATCAACGGTCCCGATGAGCTCGTCGTCTCCTATCGCGATCCGACCTTCGTTCGGAAGGTGACCGCGATCAGCGGATCGAATCCCTACCAGGTCACCCTCGATCCGCTCGGTCCTTTGAAGAATCCCATCAAGAAGGACCGCATCGCGATGCTCCTCTGCTCGGGAGCGGACCCCGTTGCCTATCTGGCACTCGGCGCCGACGCCGCCGCGGGCGATACCACCATCACCCTGCGGAGCATCGTCAACGCCGACGGGTACTACCCCCAGGCGCTTCCCGACAACGGCTGCTTCGGCAAGGCGACGCTCGTCCTGGTGGAGCGAATCCGGTACTTCGTCGCCAACGATTTCGACGGCGTGCCGGCGCTCTTCCGCGATCGCGGCCGCGCGGGCGATCCGCAGATGCTCTTCCGCGGCATCGAGGACCTGCAGCTCACCTACACCATCGGCCCGGCGCCCGCGGGATCCGCCTCCGCGGGAAACGGCCCCGCCGCCTGCGGCACCAAGTGGGTGTACGGGTTGTGCGACCAGAGCGTGCCCAACGAGGCTGCCCAGGCGCCGGACTGGATCAACGACAGCTACGACACAGCCAAGCGTTACACCGGGCACCCGGCCAACATCCGGTCGGTCGAGATCAACCTCGTCTCGCGCTCGCCGCAGCGGTCGCCGGACAAGGCGGGCGACCCGGTGCCGACCATCGCCAACCGGCCGGGACACGCGGCCGATCAGTTCGGCCGTTCAATCTTCAAGCTCACCGAGCAGACTCCGAATCTGCTCGCCCGTGCCGTGCTCATGCCGGACGTAGGGGGATAGCATCATGCGCAAGCCTCGCGGAGGCGCGATGCTCGCGTCGCTCATCATCATCGGCGTGATCGCGCTGGTGACGGTGGCCACGCTGCAGCTCGCCAACATCAGCAAGCAGCAGGCGGCGAAGGACGCGCGCAGCCTGAGCCAGGTCGCGTGCGTCGAGGCGGCGCGGCAGTACGTGCTCAGCCGGCTCCGCCTGTTCGGCGCGCCGGCAACGTCGATCACCTTGGACCAGGCAATCGTGGTGGGCACCGGCAGCACGGGCTTCCTCAGCGGCCGCTCGCCGCAGAAGCAGATGCGCACCGGGCATGTCACCGAGAAGGGCATCAACGATCCTCCCAAGATCACCTCGGTGGTTCCGATCCGTGCCGGCCTCGTCGGCGGCGCGAAGGCCGGGGAGCGTAGCAACGTCGTCGGGACCGGCGTCGGTCTCGGAGGATCCACGTACCGGGCGGTGGTCGCCTGCACCGATCCACAAGCGGGCGACATGGAGCTGGAAATGACCTTCCAGTTCGGACAGTGAGGACGGCCATGCGATCCACTGATTTCTTGCGACTCGCGGCTTGCGCCTCATTGCTCGCGCTGGGCGCGCCGTTGCGCTCCGACGCGACTACCTGCAACGCCAGCGATTGCCTTGCGAACTCCGCCGCGGTGCAGAAGCTGCAGCTCACCTCGTCGATCGAGGATCACGGCGACGGCGCCTTCTTCACCACCACCTCGGGGCAGCTTCCCAACGTCGTCTTCGTGCTCGACAACTCGACGTCGATGTACGAGATCCCCTATAAGGCGCTCCCGAGCACGGGCGCGTTTCCGGCCGCCGACTGGATGAAGGACCCGGTGGCCGTCGCTCCGTGGATCACATCGAACCCGAGCTTCTTTCCGCAAGGCGCGACGCCGGACCTCACCGATCTCGCGAGTTGCCACTCGAACGGCTATTTCGAGAGCCTCCGCGACGCGAAAGGCAAGGCTTACAGCAACAGCACCACCAATCCCTATCCGCCCATCGATCCGGCTTTCACCAGTTATTTCGATTCGACCAAGTATTACCGGTACGTGGAGTGGAACTCCACCAGTGCGGGCGGGCAACCTGCCGGAACGTCAGGAAGCCCGGCCATCAGCCAGGCCTGCAAGGGAGCGCTCGAAACGGACGGAAAGACGAACTCGCTCACGGCGGCTCAGCAGGCCCGCTGCCAGCAGTGCGTCGACGAGGCGGGCTATTACATCCGCCCGAATCCCCTCGGCAACGCCACTCCTCCCCCGGGGACGTTTCCGACGCCGACGCTCAGCCCTACGACCCTGCGACCGGCACTAAGCACGATGGACCGCGGCGTCGTCGTCTTCAAGGGCAACTGGCTCAACTTCTATCCGCCCAAGTTCCTCATCGCGCGCAAGGTCGTGACCGACTTCATCAGCGCGCAGTCGACTACCACCTCGCCGGTCCGGGTCGGCGTCGTCACCTACGACCAGGCTGCAATCGCGGCCCAGTGTACCGGCCCCGCACCCTACAATCCCTTGCTGGATCCCAACTGCTCCATCAGCGAGCCTGCGACCGGACCCGGCTTTCGCACGGGCGACGGCGGCCACCTCGTCTCGGCCGGAATGGCGCCCGCGTGCGACGCCAAGGATTGGAAGAATGCGGGCACGCAACAGAGCGCGCTCATCACCGCGGTGAGGGGAATCGACTGGAGCGACCCTCACGCCGCGGGCATCCCGACCCGTCATACCCCGCTCGCCGAGACCCTCTTCAACGTCGGGCAGTACCTCGCGGGCGACCCGAACAACACCTACTTCGCGGGTCTTCCGGTCAGCGCTGGCTCGGGTATCTGGACGAAGACCGAGTTCACCCCTCCCGCCGCGCCCACCGCGTCGAGGCCGCTGTGCGCCGACTGCCAGCAGAATTCGGTAATCCTCATCACCGACGGTCTCTCCTGCGGCGACAACAACGTCCCCGACGATCTGCGCGCCAGCGCTGCGGCCGGAGGCAACTGCAAGGGAACCAATTGCGGCGTCGACGTGTGCAACGACAAGTCGGTTACCGGCGGGACCGTAGTGAGCCCGAACACCTTGCCCGACGTCGCCAAGCGGCTCGCCACCACCGACTTGAACACGTCTTCCTCGACCAACGGCACGCAGAGCATCACCACGCACGTCATCGCCCTCGGCGTTGCGCAGAGCGCGCTTCCCGATCTCCTGGTCAGCACCGCGATCGCCGGCGGCGGCAAGGCCTTCGGGGCCACCAGCCTGCCCGAGCTGCAGAAGAAGGTCTCCGACGCCATCACCAACGTGGTGACGCGCGGAACCGCCTTCTCGCCGGCGGGGATCTCGTCCCTGCAGAGCACCACCACGGGCGGCGGCTCGGCAGTGTTCGTTCCCCGCTTCAATCCTTCCTTGACGAACCCGATCTGGAACGGCCATCTCTTCCGCTTCGACGTCTTCAACGAGTTCGTCCAGGGCAAGCACCTCGATCCGACCAATACCAACACTGATCCCGCCAGCTTGACCGGTGTCTTCCTCGTCGACTCGCAGCAGAAGGAAGTGGTCGAGGACGACAAGGGGAACTTCCTCCAGAAGGGCACCACCAATTCCGCGATCCCGGTCTGGGATGCGGGCGACAAGCTGCAGCAGACGCCCGCCGCGAGCCGCATCGTCTACACCGCGATCGCCGACGCCTCGGGCAACTGGACGACCATCCCGTTCGTGAGGACCGACACCACCCGCATCGGGCCGACGCTCGGGCTGACCGACGCGATCTGCGCGCAGATCCAGAGCAGCATGACGAGCCCGCCTGCGGGGACCTTCACCACGGCGATGTGCCAGCAAGCGGTCATCGACTTCGTCCTCGGGAAGGACGTCTTCGGACCTGACCCGACGGCCAACCGGACGCCGATGCTCGGCGACATCTTCCACAGCACGCCGGTGCTCGTCGATCCGCCCGTCGACAAGTTCATCTGCCAGACCGGCCTTCATACCCAGTGCCTGTCCACGCTCTTCGGATACAGCTCCTTCGCGCAGGTCTCGTCGAACATCAAGCAAACGCCGGACTTCGCCGCGGGCACCAGCGGCAACGACTCCTACGAGCAGTTCTGGCTCGACCACGACGCTCGCCGCCGCATCGTACTCGTCGGCGCCAACGACGGCATGCTCCATGCGTTCAACGCCGGCACGCCGAAATCGACGCCCGTGGCGCCGACAGGAGACAAGGGCATCCGGACCGTGGACTACGGCCCCGGCGACGGCGCCGAGCAGTGGGCGTTCATCCCGCCCGATCAGCTGCCCCGCCTGGTCCTCATGATGCTGCAGGGCCACCAGATCACCATGGACGGCGACATCATGGTCCGCGACGTCTGGGTGGACGGCAAGGGGAACGACAAGGCGACCAGCCAGTTCGCGAACCAGAAGTTCGTCAAACAGCCCGAGGAGTTCCACACCGTCGCGGTGGTGAGCGAGCGGCAGGGCGGAAGCCATTTCTTCGCGCTCGACGTGACGGATACCGAGGGCGCCGCCTCCAATCCTCCCAAGATGCTCTGGATGTACCCGCCGCCGTGCAGCCCGGACGAGCAGGTGTTCGGACAGAGCTGGGCGCAATACGCTCCTCATGCTCCTCCCATTGGACCGGTCCTGCTCCAGACGACCGACGCGGCCGGAGTGCAGCGCAATACCAGCGGCACGGCGTTCTTGACCGAAGAGCGATGGGTGGTTTTCCTCAACGGCGGCCACAGCCCCTTCAACACGCGGGGGCGCGCGCTCGCCATGCTCGACGTGTACAGCGGAGACCCGATCTACAAGGCGACATACGACACCAGCTCCACCGGCCCGGCGTCGGCGATGCGATTCGGGTTCTCCGCGCCGGTAGCGATGGTGGACTACAACACGGGTGACCTGAACTCGACCGACGGCTTCTTCGACACCGGAGTGGTGGGCGACGAAGGCGGTCAAGTATGGACCTTCCATTTCCTCGAGCCCGGGCACCGCGCCGCGCCGGTGAATGGATTGTCCCTCGTCGACAACTGGGTGTTCGCTCGCGCGTTCGAGGCGGACAAGGTCACCTCGGATCCGCGCACCCATCCGCCCATCTACACGGTGGCGTCGACCACCATCCAGCCCAACAACCAGACTCTCCGGGCTTTCGTCGGCACCGGAGATCGGGCAC
>VBKL01000170.1 GCA_005879805.1 Deltaproteobacteria bacterium
CTTCCGCGACCCGACCTGCACGACTGCTGCCGGCACCTATGACGGCGACGTCCTCGATGCCCACTTCGTCACGGGCGATGGCCGCGGCAACGAGAACATCGCCTTGACGACGGTTCACAACATCTTCCACGCCGAGCACAACCGGCTCGTCCACCACATCGATGGGCTGATCAATAGCCTCATGACGCCTGCCGAAATCACGGCCTGGCACGCCGTCGACCCCGCCACGGGCTGGGCCTACGGCGAGCGGATCTTCCAGGCGGCGCGCTTCGTGACCGAGATGGAATACCAGCACCTCGTCTTCGAGGAGTTCGCGCGCAAGATGCAGCCGCTCATCAACCCGTTCCTGGGAGGCATCACCTCCCTCAACGGGGCGATCTCGGCCGAGTTCGCGCACACGGTCTATCGCCTCGGTCACTCGATGCTGCCTGAGAGGGTGGGACGGACCAACGTCGACGGAACGGTCAACGACGTCCGCCTGCTCAACGCGTTCCTCAACCCGGCCCTGTACAACAATGGAGGACCGGCGGGACAGCTCAGCGCGGCAGACGCGGCCGGCTCCGTCATCCGCGGCACGGTTCGCCAGGTCGGAAACGAGCTCGACGAGTTCGTGACTTCCTCGGTCCGGAACACGCTCGTCGGCCTGCCGCTCGACCTTCCGGCCATCAACATCGCGCGCGGCCGCAGTGAGGGCATCCCGGGGCTGAACCCGGCGCGGCGACAGTTCTTCGCCGCAACCACCGATGCGGCGGTCCGGCCGTACCTCAACTGGCTCGATTTCAAGAACGGCCTGAGGCACGCCGAATCGTGGTCCAACTTCATCGCCGCGTACGCGAGGCATCCCAGCGTCACCTCTGCAACCACGGTGGCGGACAAGCGCGCCGCGGCGGCAGCCTTGATCGCGGCGAATGATCCGATCTTGTCCGCTCCGGCCGCCACGAGCGGTGTGGACGACATCGATTTCTGGCCGGGAGGTATGGCCGAGAAGCCCTCCGCCTTCGGCGGTCTGCTCGGGTCGACCTTCAACTTCGTCTTCGAGCACCAGCTGGAGCACCTGCAGGACGGCGATCGCTTCTACTACCTGCAGCGCACGGACGGTCTGAACATCCGCTTCTCGCTGGAAGGGAACTCGTTCGGCGAGCTGGCCCGGCGCAACACGTCAGTCCAGGGAACCATGGGCAACATCTTCGAGTTTGCCGATTTCATCTTCGATCCGTCGAGCGCCTTCGGCGCGGTCGATCCGCAAGGTGCCTCGCTCCTGGCGCTTGGCGATGGGACCGCGCAGTTCTTCGATCCGCTGCACAGGGGGCTGAACATCCTCTTCAACGGCGGTCCCCGCGACGACAAGTTCCGCGGCGATGTCGGTGACGACACGATGTTCGGCAACGACGGCAACGATCGCCTGGACGGCGGCGAAGGCGACGACAGGTTGTTCGGCGGCAACGGCGACGACATCCTCTTCGGCGGCAACGGCGACGACGATCTCCGGGGCGGACCCGGCAACGATGCCATCAGCACGGGACCCGGATTCGGCGGAGACATTGCCATCGGCGGCGAGGGCAACGACTTCATGGTCGGCGGCGACGACGGCGTCGAGTACTTCGGCGGTCCCGGCGACGACGTCATCGTCGATGGCGCGATGCGCAGCGAGGGCATCTTCGGCGGCCCCGGCGACGACTGGATCTACGACGGCGACGGCCACGACGGCGGCATCTTCGGCGACAACGGGAACGTCTTCGACCTCCTCGCCGGACTCGACAAGGAGGGCGGCGACGACGTCCTCGGTGGCGGCCCGGGCCAGGACAACCACTGGGGCGAAGGCGGCGACGACATCATGCTGATGTCCGAAGGCAGCAACAAGTTCTTCGGCGATTACGGATTCGACTGGATCACGCAGCGAGGCTGGCCGGTCCCGGCCGACATCGAGCTCGCTCTCCTGGCTCAGCCCGGAGTCGTGCTGAACTTCAACGACCTCCGCAACCGGTATCGCCTGGTGGATGGCGCGTCGGGCTGGGACCTCGACGATCACATCCAGGGGGACGATCGCGTGGACGATCCTGCCGCTCCGCCCGAGCGTCAGAACCTGGCGGGTATGGAACTGACTGTAGCAGGTGCGGCGAAGATCGCCGGCTTGACCGAGCTTACGGGCCCTGCCGGATTCAACATCACGCTCCCCTGGAAGGCCGGCAACATCCTGCTCGGCGGCGGCGGCCGCGACCTCATCCGAGGCGGGGCCGGCAACGACCTCATCGACGGGGACCGGTGGCTCGACGTCGAGCTGGTCGCGACGCTGAACGACGGGACCGTCAAGAGGACCTGGGATCCGCGCGACCTGATCGACGACGTGTTTGCGGATCCGCAGCGGCTCAATCCGGGGAGCATCCACATCGAGCGCACGATCCGTACGGGTCCGCCGGCCATCGACACGGCCGAGTTCGGGGGTAATCGCGGCGAGTACGACGTCACGCTCAACCCGAACGGATCCGTGACGGTCGTACACGCCAGGCCCCCGAAGAAGGCGATCCTCAATGACGGCACCGACACGCTGATCAATGTCGAAGTGCTGAAGTTCGCGAACACCAGCATTGCTGCGCCGGGAGCCAAGGTCGCCGCCGTACCGGCCAACCTCCTCGGCGTGACGCAGACCACGGCGGCCACCCGGCTCGCGAATGTCGGCCTGGCTCTCGGAGCGGTGACTGTCGGTTCCAGCACCACGGTTCCGGCAGGCCGGGTGATCAGCTCGGATCCGCCGGCTGGCACCTTCGAATTCCTGGGCTTCCCCGTGAACCTGCTCATCTCGAACGGCGTGCCCGACGCGATTCCGCCGACCGTGGCGATCACGTCACCCGCCGACGGCGCAGTCCTCACCAGGGCGTTCGCGCTCTCGGCGAATGCGACGGACAACGTCGTGGTGGTGGGCGTGCAGTTCTTCATCGACGGCGCCCCGTTCGGCACCGAAGACAAGGCTGCCCCTTACACGCGCAACGTCCCCAGGGGCACGCTCGCCGCCGGAACTCACACGTTGTCCGCGGTCGCTCGCGATAACGCCGGAAACACGGCCACGGCGGCCGTGACGGTGACCGTGCAATGAGTTGATTGACGCCGGCAACCTGCCGCGAGGCAAGTAGCCGGCGTACGAGTGGGGCCGGGCATGAACCCCCCGGGCCATGCCCGGCCCGCTCGTAAATACTGGAGATGAGCTTCAACAACTTTCAGCAACAGAAAGGCAACGACGTCATGAACAACATCAGACTTGGACTAACATTGCTTGCCGGCGCAGTCTCGAGCCTCTCGATGACGAGCGACGTCCGCGCAGCCCATACGCAGAAGACCGAATTCCCCGCGCACCTCGCCGCCAGGGCCATCAGCGTGTCGGGCCCCGAAGATGTCGGCCCGGTCGAAATCTACGTCGAGCGCTGGTCGACGGACGAAGAGCTCGACAAGCTGCGTGGAACGCTCAAGAAGGGCCCGGCCGAGATGCTCACGGTCCTCGAACAGCAGCGGCTCCGCGCCGGCGTCGTGCTCATGCCGGGGGTCCAGGGCCACGGCGAGAGGGTGCGCTCGCGAACGCCCAAGAACTTCCAGTTCGCCCGCGAGATCATCACCCCGAACGGACGCCAGGTGATCCTCGCCTCCGACGAGCGCCTCGGACTGGGCGAGACCCAGCTCGATGCCCGCAAGGAAATCTACGAGTTCAGCCTGATGGACATCCGATTCGGGCCTGACGGGAAGGGCGTCGCCAAGGTGGCAACCGCCCGTGACGTCGTCTACAACCCGAAAACGAAGACTCTCGAGCTGAAGGATTACGACAAGCGGCCGGTGCGGCTCGTCAATGTAAAGTCCGCGAAAAACTGATGGCTCGTCATGTTCCCGGCGGTTGCTGCTTCGCCTGAGGAGATCAAATGTCCCCTGTTAGCAGACTGAATGACGACCAGCTGCGGACCCGGAGGATCATCGCCACGGCTGCGCTCACCGCAGTCGCGATTACTTTCCTGCTGCTCAGCAACGCCTCCGCTTCGGCCAGCGCAACGTCGCGTGCGACGGAACCATCCGTCCAGGCCGCGGCGCTGTACCAGAATCCGGATGATGCACGGGCGAACCAGAAGATGCCGCGGCCGGTCCGGCCGCAGGAGGAGTGAGATGCGCTGGACGCTCATGGCGGTGGCTCTGCTAATCACCGTCGCCGGCCTGCTTTACGGTGGCGGCGTGGTTTTCATGTCGTCGTTGTCCAACGCGATGGCGCCGCCAGGCGCGCACGGATCCGGAACGGTCGCGGCCACGACAGCGCCCATGCCGCCCGACCGCAGTCCGGCCGGTTCGGTAATGGCGATGGATGCGCTCACGCTCGCGTCTTCGCCGGCTCCGCAGCCGGGCGTAAGCCCCGTTTCGCAAGAGTCCTCGCCGGAGGCAAGCGAGCAACGGGTCTTGCAATCCCGGAAGGCGCTCGAAACGGTCGACCCCAAGGAGCTCTTGCGGCAGGGTATGATGCCGAAGTAACCTGGCAGGCATCAATAAACATTGCCGTCCTTGAACAACAACCATCCTAAAGGGAGCAGACACGACGTTATCGATGCGCCGCCGGAGCGGGGTACGCCGTTCGCAATTGGTGCGGCAACCGTCGTCTGTCTGAATACACAAATGCCGTCACCTTTTAGCTCTTCTGGCAGCAGGGACTTCCCCGTGATGACCAAGGCCCTCGTCCCCTGGATCGTGTTAGGCATTTTCGTGGCATATGTCGCCGCCTCGGCTCTTCCTCTGCCGGTCGGGCCAGGTAGCGGATTCGACGTGACCGCCTTCGGGCGCCTGCCGGTGCAGGCAAACGGCCGTGTGCAGCCGTTCGACTCGGTCGCGCGGACGAGCTTGCTGCAGATTCGCGGCACGGTGACGGCACCGATCGATGGCTTCAAGGCGCCGCAGGCGCGCCCGACGATGATCGATCCCACCGTATGGCTGCTCGAAGTGCTCGCGAAGCCCGATACCGCAGATACGCGACGCGTCTTCCCGATCAAGAATCGCGAGCTGCTCGGCAAGCTCCAGTTGCAGGCGGCGAGCCGCGGAACCAACTATTACGCGTTCAACGACCTCGTACCCAAGCAATCGGAGATCCTGCAACAGGTTCAGCAAATTGCCAACGTGAAGGCGTCCGATCGCGCTCCGTGGCAAGAAGAGCTGATCGCGCTTCGAGAGAAGCTCATGCTCTACGAACGGCTGAAGAACAGCCTCGCGCCGAACAGCCGGCTGCAACAAGACGCAAAGGGCACGCCGATCACCTTCGACTTCGCCGGAGAGCTCGCCAGATATCAGGCCGATCTGGCGGAAGCGCTCAGGGTGGACGCCGGACGCCGGAGCGGCAGCACCGAACGGCTCGACGTGGCGGTGGAGATGCGCGTGCGGACGTTCTCGAGGCTATTCCAGTTCGTGTCCCGCACGGGAGTGCTGGCCGTGGTCCCACGTCCAGACAAGACGGGTTCGAGCACTGGTTGGAGCAACATCGGCACCGTCATCGTTCAAAGCGCGCTGGGACACCAGCCGCCTGTGCCCGTCGCCTTCCTTGCCGGCATGACCTCGGCGTTCGCGCAGGGCAAACCGCACGCCTTCAATTCTCGAATGGCCGAATATCGGCAGTGGCTCGCGGCCAACGCTCCCGCTCCGGAACTGAGGAAGGCCCGCGTCGAGGCTCTCTCCAACCTGCTGCTCCCGCTCGTCAAGGCAGCCGTCCTCTATGCGGTCGCGTTGGCCCTTCTGGGCGTCGCGTGGCGCACACGCTCGGCGATGGTATCCAGGTCGGCCCTGCTGATGGTCCTGCTTGCGTCTGCGCTGCACGCCACCGGCCTCCTCTTCGCCACGATGCTCGTTGGAAAGCCTTCGTGGATCGCCGTTTCAGGTTGGGCAATCGGGCTGGCGGCGCTCGTCGTAGGAAGATTCTGGCGCAGGTTCAATGGAACCTGGGCAAGCGCAGCGATCGGCCTGACAGCGCTCGTCGCGGCATACGTTGTCGTGCCGGGCGGTGCAGCAAGCCTGTTCCGGAACGTCCTGGAGACCAGCTTCCTGGTCGCGATCGCGGCGACGGTCATCGTGCTTTACGTCGGCCGGGGATCGAGGACGGCGAAGCAACCGGCCATGGCACCGCAGCCGACGCTCGAGAGCCCGGTCGCATGAACCATCTTGCCGGCCTCGCTATCGCGGTCCCCTGCCTGGCGGCTGCATTGACAGGCGGGAACGCATCGGCTGCGCCCGCGGACGTCCGGATCTGCTTCAAGGCCGATTCGCCGCTGAGCGGACCGACCTACGGTGGAGACCGATGGGTGTCGTCCTCGAGCTACGGGCGCCTTCCGTCTACTAGCCTCCTGCATCCTCCGCCGCGCGCAGCCTACCAGGCCGGGACCGTGGCGCTGCGCACACCCCCGGGCAGCGGGTTTGCGTTGGAGGGCTTTCGCGAAATGCTCACCCTCATCGACATGGCCGGCTCCGCCGTGGTCGCCATGCTCTACGTGGCGATCCTCGCTGCTGTCCTCACCCGCAAGCAGCGGAAGAGATCGGAAGCGATCGCGGGTCCCCTACGAGCTTTAGAAGAGTTGCATCAGCGCTAACAGCGGGCGCGAGAGCTACGCCGGGCGCGCCTGGACCAGCAGGTTCATCACCAGCACCTGCACCGGCTCGCCGTTCTGGTTCAGCGTGGTGGTCCGGCACTTGATGAAGCCCTGACCGGGCCGGCTGGTGGAGCGGCGAACCTCGAGGACCTCCGACTCGACGTGAAGCTCGTCGCCCGGCCGGACCGGGCGAGGCCACTTCAACTCGTCGGCGCGCGAGCCGATGATGCCGCCGGCGGGGCGGAAGCCGCTTTCCACCAGAAGCCGCATGGTGAGCGCGGCGGTGTGCCATCCGCTCGCCGCCAGGCCGCCGAAGAAGGATTCGCGAGCCGCGGCTTCATCGAGATGGAACGGCTGCGGATCGAACTGCGCGGCGAACGCCTTGATCGCCGCCGCGTCGAGACGAAGCTTGTTGGAGAGGTATTTCTGGCCAGGGGCGAAGTCGTCGAGCCAGATCATGATTCTTCCTTCCCTGCAGTTGGCGTGATTGCTTTCGCTATAAGCGGCCCTGTTCCACGATTGGCGACGCGGCGGACGTCGGGCGATGGCGGCGGATGTCGGAGGGCAACCCACATCTCAATCATCCTTCGTTTGCAATCCCACATTTGGCTGCCGCCAGCACCATAGGTCATCTTACAAAAATTCAATCTGGCTGGACACGACGCATGCGAAGGGCATTCAAGACCGCGTACTATCTGAACCGAGCTCTACCGAGACTCGTGCTCGTCGGGCGGGGCGTCAGGCTCCCAAAAACCGCGGGTATCTGGATCATCGTTTCAGACGGGGACAAGAGACTGTGCGAGGTCTCGCGAATCCTGTCGCTGGTTCATCCCGGAGTCGAGGTCGAGCGCGTGCCCTACACGGCGTTGCTCACCGACTTTGACGTGGAGCAATTCGAGGCGCACCTCTCTCCGCCGCGTCGCGAATAGCGATGGATTCGATGGCAGCGAGTCACCGCCGTACCGAAAGCACGACGAGCTTTTCGTCGGTGCTGTCGATCGTGTATTCCACCTTCCAATCGCCGACGGTTGTAAACAGGGGCGCGGACGTCAGTGAACGCCATATCGCAGTGAGTCTTGGAATCGAATCGAGCGAATGCGAGATGTCGTTGAGCTCGCCCACGATCGCCGTCAGATCGAGGGCGGAGAGCGCCTGAAGTTCGAGCCCTTGGTGAAACGTCGGAGTGAACGGCACGATTGAGCTTGCAGCCTGCCAGGGGTGTTGGGGAGTTGCTTTTCACTGTTAGTAAAGTTGTCAGTGATCGAACGACATCCTGCACGGCGATGCCGAGCATGAGACGAACCCCATCGCCGGCGAGATGGAGAGGGTCGTGCCCGTCGCAGCAAGAGCGCCAGCACGCCGCCGCCGCCGGGATCCCCGCGAGCACCACCCGGACGCCGGCTTCGATCGAGGACGCGTGCGGGCACCGGAATGGATTCGGTCGTGCACGCCGAGCACGGTGGCCCCGTCCTCGACGACGAAGTCCGCCGCCTCGTCGAGGCCGACCTGTTCCGCGCCGGCACCCCGCTTGGCGGCGAGCTGCGCGCGGACGCGATCGATGAGGATCCGCCGCATCGTCACCGCAGCGCTCGCCAGGAATTGTCCGCGCGACGGGAATCCGTGCGCGGGAGCCAACCGCGCGTACGCCTCGTGCAAGAGAGCCGTCGTGGCGAGCGTCTCGCCGCCGGACAGACGCAGCCGCTCGCGACGGGCAATCGCCTTCAGCTCCTGATACAGTAGTGGCAGGAGCGCGTCGGTCGAATCGGAGGCGCCATTGCCCTGCGCGCCCTGGCCGGCGTCCTCGGATCCGCTCGACATCATCCCACCCCGGGTTGCACGCATCATACCCTGGCGCGAGGGAGCGCCTCCATGAGCCTCTCAGCCGCGCAGTGGTCGCAGGTCGAGGCGCTCTTCGCCGAGGCCGTCGACCTGCCGCGAGCTTCGCGGGGACCGACGCTGGAGCGGGTCGCGCTCGATGGCGCGGTGCTCACCGAGCTTCTGGCTCTGCTCGCCGCTGCGGACAGCGGCGGCGATTTCCTCTCGCGACCCGTGATGGTGGTGAGTAGCGCCATCGAGTCGCTCGGCACGGGCACGCGGCTCGGTCCTTGGCGCGTGCTGCGGCTCGTCGGCCGCGGCGGCATGGGCGAAGTGTACGAGGCCGAGCGCGCCGACGGTCAGTTCGAGCAGCGCGCCGCCATCAAGCTCCTCTGGCAGGACTCGATCCCCCTGCTCGAGCGGTTCCAGGTGGAGCGTCAGATCCTCGCTCGCCTGGAGCACCCCGGCATCGCCCGCCTCCTGGACGGGGGTGTCACTGCCGCCGGCCAGCCATATGCGGTGATGGAGTACGTCGAGGGGAAGACCGTGATCGACTGGTGCCGCGCCCGCGCCTCCCCGCTCGAGGAACGCTTGCGGCTCTTCCTCCAGGTCTGTGAGGCGGTCGCCCACGCGCACGAGAACCTGATCGTCCATCGCGACTTGAAGCCGGCGAACATCCTGGTCGACGCCTCTGGCCGCGTGCGGCTCCTCGACTTCGGCATCGCCAAGCTGCTCGATCCACTGGAGGCGGAGGCCCGCTCCCCAGAGCCATCGCCGGCCGGTGGTGGCGGGGTTGCGGTTCCGGCGCCTGCCAGGAGCGCCGCAACGCCGCCGACGTTGAGCTCGTTCACGCCGGAGTACGCGGCCCCCGAGCAGTTGGCTTCGGAGGCGATCACCGCCGCGACCGACGTCCATGCCCTGGGAATGCTCCTCTTCGAGTTGCTCACGGACCAGCGGGCCAAGGCGAAGTCGGCCGGACGGGATTCGAGTACGGTGCCCGCAGTTCCCCTCGCCAGCCGGGCCGCAGCCGACCACGCAGCCGCGCCGATCGCTCCCCGCCTCTTGCGCGGCGACCTCGACGCCATCATCTCGAAGTGTTTGCGTATCGATCCCCGGAAGCGCTACCAGAGCGTCGAAGCGCTGCGGCTGGATCTCGAGCGCAGCAAGCGCGGCGACACCATCAGCGCGCGCGGCGCGGGGCGTCTCTATTCGTACGGGCGGTTCGCACACCGGCACCGCGCCGCCCTTTCCACCGGCACGGTCGCGTTGCTCTTGCTGGGCCTGGTTTTTCGCGGAAACCTGCTTCGAAGCCACGACGCCTCGAATCCGCTGTATCGGACCTCGAATCCGGAGGTCTACAGCCAGTACCAGCTCGGACATCGCTTCCTGGCCCGGGAGTCGCGCGACGGGATGCGCCTTGCCGTGGACGCTTTCGAGAAGGCACTCCAGCTCGATCCGGAGTACGCACCGGCTCTCGCCGGACTCGCTCTCGCTCTTACGGTGCGGGGTCGGCTCCACTGGACCGAGGCCGGCTGGGGGGACGACGGGCGGAGGGCTCTCGCGCTGGCGGAAAAGGCGGTCGCGATTGCGCCTGGACTCGCCGAAGCGCACGCGGCGCGAGGCAAGACGCGATCCTGGATCGCCTGGGATTGGACGCCTGCGCTCGCCGACTCCGACCTCGCCATGCGCCTCGAACCAGGCAACGCGCTGGTCTTGCAGGAGTACTCGGCCTTGCTAGGGTCGCTCGGGCGGTTGCCCGAAGCCATCCTCGCCGCGCGCCGTGCGACCGAGCTCGATCGGCTGCGCGGGCACGCCTGGGTCCTCCTCGCGTTCTGGTACTGCTCCGACGGCCACTTCGACCTGGCGCGGACAGCGCTCGATCGAGCTCTCGAGTTGAACCCCGATTCGGAGATCGTTCCTGTCGCGCGGTTCCAGGTTTCGCTGCAAGAAGGAACGCCCGAGCGCGCGCTCGACGAAGCGGCGAACGCACGGCGTCCCTGCCTGTGGTGCGTGGCCATGGCGCAACACTCCCTGGGACGGCCCGTGGAATCGCAGCAGGCACTCGACGCTTTGCTGAAAAGTTCGGCGGCGGTAACGCCCTATCGCATCGCCTCCGTCTACGCCTGGCGGGGGGAACGCGATCGCGCCTTCGAATGGCTGGACCGGGCCGTCGCCCAGCACCATCCCGATCTCGTGTTCGTCAAGAATGATCCAATCTTGCGAGGGCTTCGAGGCGATCCGCGCTTCAAGGCGCTGCTCGAGAAAATGAAACTCCCGGTCGATTGAGCGGGGCGATGGCGGCTTTCGGCTCGGCTTTCCGTTCTCCCGTACATGCGAACCCCCGATCCGACCGGCCTCCGAGGTTTCTCCTCGCCGCTGCGAGCCGCGCTCCTCGCGCTGCTCGGCGGCATCGCGCTCGAAGCCTGTGGCCCGGGCCGATCGGACGGGGCGGCGAAGACCGCCGCGGCCGCGCTCGAGACGACCGGCGGCGACCCCTGCAACGGCGTGACCCTCGACGCCACCGATCCGGACCATTCCGGGAGATCGGCCGACGGACACGTCTCGTTCGCCGCAGGCAGCCTCACGTTCACCGTCCCCACGCTCCTCCCGGTCACGCAGGGGCTGGCCGACCACGGCAGAACGGAGCTCACCTTCGCCCTCCACCCGGCGCGCCCTACGACCTGTGTCTACGTCGGAGATGGCGCCAGTGCGTTCGTCTTCCAGGAGTGCAGGCATGGCCATTTCCGGCGCACGGACCGCGCTGACGGCGAGGAGGACGGGGACGACGACGGCAGGACGGAACCGCTTCCCGTCGCCGGCAGCACCGCCGTCGCCGACGAGTTCGAGCTTCATGTCAAGGTGAGCGGGAAGCACGCGGGTGCCACGACCGTTCGCCTAACGCTGCCGGGTCCCGCCATCGACGACGGCGACGAGTGTACGGCCGATTCGTGCGAGGCGATCGCGGGCGTGTCGCACGCCCCAATCGATTCGAGCTTCTGCCGCGGAAAGGCGAACTTCCACGACCGGGCCCTTGCGGGCCTCGGCGGCAACGGCCGTTCGTGCGCCGATTGCCACATGGCGTCCGAGCGCTTCCAGCTCACCCCCGCCGCGGCCACGGCGCGCTTCGTTCGGATGACCAGCTCGGGTGTCGACGACCCGCTCTTCCGCGCCATCGACGCCGACGACTTCCGGAGCAACGGCGCTGCCGCGCACGACTTCACCAACCTGACGGAGAACGGCCTCGTCCGCGTCAGCATCCCGCTGCCTCCCAACGTGAAGCTGCTCGACTGCGGGGCGACCGTTCCTTGCCCTGCCTCGGCCTTGCCGACCACGGAGGCCGTCGCCGACGTGTGGCGTTCGGTTCCGTCGATCCTCGACGTGAAGATCACCGGCCCCGACCTCGCTGCTCCTGCCTGGGCGCGGGGCCCGAACCAGAGGGGCGGCTACCAGCTCGACGCGCGCATCGACACGCTGCAGAACCAGGCGCTCGCCGCGCTCCGTGCCCATGCGTCGGTCGCGCTCGACCCGCCGTCGAGCTTCCTCGACGACGTCGCCACCTTCCAGGAAACGCAGTTCTCCTCACCGAGCGTCAAGCTCCTCTCCGACGCGATGTCCGCCTCGGTGAGCCCGCTGCCGGATCCCGATCCCGCGCTCGACGATCTCGAAACGGCAGGTAAGGCCGTCTTCACCCGCTCGTGCGCCCAGTGCCACGGCAACGTGGGTGGCCATCCCAGCACCACGACCCCGATCCTCCAGGGGGCGCCGGGCACCCCCGCGGCCCTCGCCCGTTACCACGCCATTGCGACCGCGTGTCCGAGGCCCGTCGACACTGCCAATCCACCGCGCTTCTCGTTCGCGCCCTGCAGCCCGAGCCAGATGAGGAACGTGCGGACGTACGAGATCACCAACAGCGGCGTCGCGCCGGCCGGCACGCCCTGCGGCGGGCCCGCGCCGCAACCGGCTTGCGTCACGCGGATCACGACGTCGGATCCGGGCCGCCTGCTCCTCACCGGCTTCCCGGCCGCGGGTGGCGCGGGCGACATCGAGCACATGGATTCGCCGAACCTGCGCGGGATCAGCCGGACCGCGCCGTATTTCTCGAACAACACCGCGGCGACGCTCGAAGAGGTGCTCGCCCACTACAAGCAGTTCTTCAAGCGCGTCCAGGTCCAGAACCCCCAGGCGCCACTGCTCACGACCAAGCCCGGCGTCGTCCCTGCGGTCATCGATCGTCCGTTCACGGACGACGAGATTCCGGCGCTTCTCGCGTACCTTCGGAAGATATGACCGGACCGGGGGCGACAGGGCCGCGTGTGACGTCAGCCGACGGACAGCTCGGGCGCGGTCTCGCCGTCCGGTGCGGCACGCAGGCCGGCGAGCTCCTCTGCCGTGTCGCGCTTGTGCGCCAGCACGAGCAACGCCGGCAGCAGCAGGCGCGGAAGCAAGGACAGCATGAGCGCGCCGCCGATGACGACGATGGCGAGCGGGCGTTGCGTCTCGCTGCCGATGCCGCGCGAGAGGGCCGCCGGGAGCAGCCCGATGAGCGCGACCGAGGCCGTCATCAGCACGGGCCTCAGACCGCGCTCGGCGCCGAGGCGGGCGCCTTCTTGTAGTCCATGGCCGGCGCGCCACATGCGGCGGGTCGCGTCGACGACGAGCAGGGCGTCCTGCACGGCGATGCCGAGCAGCGAGACGAATCCCATCGCCGGCGAGATGGAGAGCGTCGTGCCCGTCAGCAAGAGCGCCAGCACGCCGCCACTCACCGCCGCCGGGATGCCCGCCAGCACCACCCCCGTGTCGCGCAGCGTGCCTACCGCCGAGTAGACGAGGAACGCGACGAGCAGCAGCGTGAGCGGGAGCACGATGAGCAGCCGGTCGAGTGCCTCGGCGAGCTCGTTCATCTCGCCGCCCCACTCGAGGTGCGTGTCCCAGGGCAGGCGCACCTTGCCGGCGACGCGGGCCTGCGCGTCGGCGATGGCCCCTGCGAGATCGCGCCCGCGCACGCTGAAGCGCACCGGCGCGAAGCGCGAGGCGTCCTCGCGGAAGACGCGCGCGGGGCCCGTGACCGTCTCGATGTGCGCGAGCTGGCCGAGCGGGATCTGCGCGCCCTCGGGCGTGGGGACGAGGATCTCGCGCAGCGAGCGCAGGTCGCTGCGGAAGCCCTTCGCCCAGCGCACCACCACGTCGAAGTGCTTCTCCCCCTGGTACAGCTGCGTCACGGTCGCGCCGCCCACCGCAGCCTGGACGACCGCTTCGACGTCGCCGACGTTGAGCCCGTAGCGCCGGCAAGCCGCGCGGTCGGGCGTGATGCGCACGTCGGGTTGCCCGAGCACCTCCTCGCGGCCCAGGTCGGTGATGCCCGGCACGCCGGCAAGCGCAGCCGCGATCTGTTGCGCCTTCTCTTCGTTCACGGCGAGGTCGGGCCCGACCACCTTGACGGTGTTCTCGCCCTTGACGCCGCTCATCGCCTCTTCGACGTTGTCCGCGATGTACTGGCTGAAGCTGAAAGTGATGCCGGGGAACGCCTCCGACAGCTCGGCGCTGAGCTCGTCGGTCAGCGACGCTTTGGTCACGCCCTTGCGCCACTCGCTCGAGGGCTTGAGCGGCGCGAAGAGCTCGATGCTGTTGAACCCGGACGGGTCGGTGCCGTCGTCGGGGCGGCCCACCTGCGAGATGACGGTGGCGATCTCGGGGCGCGTGCGCTGCGTGCAGGGCGTGGCCTCGTCCTGCGGGCAGCCCATGAGGATGCGGCGCATGCGGCCGACGTACTTGCCGCTCTGCTCGAGTGACGCGCTCATGGGCAACGTGCCGCGGATCCAGAAATTGCCCTCCTCGAGCTTGGGCATGAACTCGCCGCCCAGGAGCGGCGCGCAGCCGAGCGCAACCACGATGGGCGCGGCGGCGAGCGCGACGGCGAGCGCGGGCCTTCGCACCGCGAAGCCGAAGAGCGGCGCGTACAGGCGGCGCAGCCTGCGCACCAGGAATGGATCGTCGTTGGCGGGACGGTCGGCATGCCCCGCGTGCGCCTTCAAGAAGCGGGCGGCGAGCACTGGCGTGAGCGTTACCGAGAGCACGACCGCCGCGCCGATGGCGAAGGCGTAGGTGCGCGCGAGCGGCGAGAAGATGACGCCGCTCACGCCGGTCATGGTGAAGAGCGGCAGGAAGGCGACCACGATGACCAGCGTCGAGAACATCATCGGGCCGCCCACCTCCGACACCGCGCTCAGCACGCGCTCGCGCCCGCCGCCGCCGCGCGTCTGGGCGAGGTGGCGGTGGATGTTCTCGACCACGATGACGGTGGACTCGACGATGATGCCGAAGTCGACCGCGCCGAGCGAGATGAGGTTTGCGGGCGTGCCGGTGAACACCATGCCGGCGAACGCGGCGAGCAGCGCGAGCGGCACGTTGAGCGCGGCGATGAGCGCGGCGCGGCCGTCGCCCAGAAACAGCCAGAGCATCAGCGCCACCAGCGCCATGCCGACGAGCAGGTTCTCGACCACCGTGTGCGTGGTCAGCTTGGTCAGGGTGCCGCGATCGTAGTAGGGCTCGAGGTCCATCCCGGGCGGCAGCAGATGGTGCTTGCGGATGTCTTCCACCTTGGCGTGCAGCTTCTCCAGCGTCTCGAGCGCGTTCCCGCCGTAGCGCAAGAGGACCACGCCCTGCACCACGTCGGACTCGAGGTCCTTGCCGACGATGCCGAGCCGCGGCGCCGCCCCCGCATGCACCGTGGCCACGTCGCGCACCAAGACCGGCGTGCCGCGCGTGGCGCTGAGCGGCACCTCCTCGAGATCGCTCAGCGAGCGCAAGAGCCCGAGCGCGCGGACGTCGTAGCTCTGCTCGCCGAGCGTGAGCCGCTGGCCGCCCACGTCCTGGTTCGACTGCGTGAGCGCCTGCGTGAGTTGCTGCAGGGTCGCGTTGTGGCCGCGCAGCCGGATGGGGTCGACGTCGACCTGGTACTGCAGCGCCTCGCCGCCGTAGCTCGTCACGTCGACGACGCCGGGCACCTGGCGGAACGCCTTCTCCAGGATCCAGTCCTGCGCGATGCGCAGGTCGGAGAGCGAGTAGCCCTTGCCGCGTAGCACGTAGCGGTAGATCTCGCCGACCGCGCTCCAGGGGGACAGCTGCGGCTGAACGCCGGGCGGCAGTTGCACCGTCTGCAGCCGGTTCAGGACCCGCTGCTGCGCCTCGGCGTACTGCGGCGCCCAGGAAAAGTAGCACTTCACGTCCGAGAGCCCGAATAGCGACTGCGAGCGGATGTGCACGAGGTCGGGCATGCCCGCGAGCGCGTTCTCGAGCGGGATGGTGACGGTCCGCTCGACCTCCTCGGCCGCCAGGCCCTGCGGCTGCGCGATAATCTCGATCATCGGTGCGACCGGGTTCGGGTACGCCTCGATGTCGAGCACGGCGTACGCGCGCAGGCCCGCAGCCGCGAGCAGGCACCCGAGCGCGGCGACGAGGAGCGGTGCGCGCAGCGCGGCGGCGGAGATGCGGCCCATTAGAGGAGGCCCAACAGCTGGATGCCGCCCGCGACCACCACCAGCTCGCCACGGTTCAGGCCCGCGAGCACCGGGACCAGCTCGCCGGTGGCGTCCTCGTCGATGCGCACGGGGCGCCGGGCGAACCGGGCCAGGCCGTTCTCGGTGTGGCCCACCTGCACGAAGGTGACGAGCTCTTCGCCGGCGCGGACCACCGCGCTACGCGGGACGGCCAGCGCGCGCTTCTGGTCGGTCTGCACCTTCACCTGCGCGTACATCTCGGGCCGGAGCGAGTGGTCTCCGTTCTCGATGGTGGCGCGCAGGCGTGCGGTGCGGGTCTGCGGGTCGAGCGCGCCGCTCACCCACTCGACGCGCGCCTCCCACACGCGATGCGGGAACGCGGGCACCGTGATCGAGAGCGCGGCCCCCGGATGCACGCGGCCCAGGTCGAGCTCGTAGACGTCGGCGGTGAGCCACACGCGGTCGAGCGAGCCGACAGTGAACAACTCTTGCGGCGTGCCGCCGGCGTACTGGCCCTGCACGTCGGCGCCGGGGTTCACGTTGCGGGCGATCACCTCGCCGGCGACCGGCGAGCGCAGCGTGAGCTGCTCGCCTTGCGTCGCGCCGTCGCCGTGCAGCAGGCGGACGCGGGCGCGGGCGCGGTCCACCTCGGCCTGTGCTTTGCGCTCGTTGTCCTCGGCTTGCTCCAGGTCGCGGCGGGCGGCAGCCTGCGCCTCGACCAGCTCGCGCTGGCGGCGCAGCTCGTGCTTCGCCGCCGTGAGGTCCGCCTCGGCCTTGCGGACGTCGGCGATGGCGCCACCCAGGTCGGGCGCGTCGAGCACCGCCAGCGGCGCGCCAGCGCGGACCCGCGCCCCGGGCTCGGCGAGGATGCGCACCACGCGCCCCGCGACCGGCGCGACCACGTGCGCGACAAGCCGCGATCCGGAAGCCCAGGCGGTCATCACAAGATCTCCTTCCCCGTCGCCAACTCCAGCTGCGCGACGGCCATCCAGTACGAGGTGAGGTCCTGCAGGTGCTCGGCGCTCACTTGCAACAGCGTGCGCTGCGCATCGAGAAGCTCCAGCTGCGAGGCTGCGCCCTTTTCCCACTGCAGCTGCACCAGGTCGCGCGCGCGGCGGGCGCGTTCCTCGACGCGGCGCTCGGCGCGGCTGCGGGCCGCTTCTAGCGCGGCCATGGCGGCGCGCACGTCGGCGGCGGCCTGCGCCCGGGCGCGCGCGAGCGTCACCTGGGCGCCGCGCAGGTCGGCCTCGGCGCGCGCGACCTCGCCCTGCTGCTGGTAGAAGAGGGGCAGCGGCACCGACACACCCAAGGTCAGCGTGGGCGGCTGGATGGCGCCCTGGCCGGTGCCTTCCTGGGCGTAGTTGGCGCTCACCGCCACGTCGGGGATGCGCTGCCGCCGCGCGAGCGACAGCGCGGTACGGGCACGCGCGAGCTGCGCCTGGGCCGCGGCCACGTCGGGACGCTCCGCCTGCGCTTGCGCCGCCAGCGACTCGACGTCGAGCGCCGGCAGGGGCCCGAGGTCCAGCGCGCGCGCCTCGAGCGGTTCTTGCAAAGGCCCGCTCTCGCCGAGCAGCACGCCCAGCGTCGCGCGCGAGGCGCCAAGCTGCGCCTGCGCCTGATCGCGCGCCTGCAGCGCCTCCATCTCCTGCACCTCGGCGCGCGCAAGCTCCACCTCGCTGGAAGCGCCGGCAGCGAAGCGCCGCTGCAAGAGCGCGCGGGTGCGAGCGCTGCTCTCGCGCGCCCCTTCGGCCACCGCGAGCAGCCGCTCCGCCTGCACCGCGGCGTAGAACTGCTGGAGCAGCGCGGCCGTCAGCGTGCGCAACGCCGCGTCGCGGTTGTGCTGCGCCGCCTGCACCGACGCCTGGGCCACCGCGGCGCGCAGCGCCTTCTTGCCGACGACGAGGTCCCACAGCGCCGCGTTGTCGGACAGACCGACGCCCACCTGCGCCGCCGAGCAGCCCGGGCACTGCGCGGCGTCGTAGCCGAACGAGCGGCCCACGGAGCCGGACAGCGTGGGGTTCGGGCTGGCCCCGGCGCTTGTCGCGTCGGCCCGCGCGGCCTCGACCTGCACGTCGGCCAGCACGCGATCGAACCCGCGCTCGCGGAACCGCTGCAACGCGGCCTCGCGCGTCAGCACTGCGACTTGGGTCGGAGGCGCCAGGAGCGCGGCGAGGGCGAGAGCGAGCATCGCCGGACCATTCAGCAAGGGGCACGCCAGCTAGCGTCAGACGAGAGGACAGTCTCGGGCCACCAGCGACTGCAAGATTCTTGCAGTTCAGCTCCACAAGATTCTTGCAGGCGCGTCAGCAGGACCCCGCTCGGGCTATCCTCGCGCCGGTGAAGCTCCGGCCGCGCATCGCGCTCGTCTCGTGCCTCGCCGCGCTCGCGTCGGTGGCGGTCACCGGCACGCTGCTCCTCGCGCAGTCGCGGGCCGACGCCGCGGGGGAGCTGCGCTCGCGCATGCAGCTGCTCGCGCAGAACCGTGCCTTCGCGCTGAGCGACGCGCTCGCGGTGGCGACGCGCGAGCTGACGCGCCTGTCGCAGATGGCAGAGCTGGACCTGGGCGACAACGACCTGCGGCCGGAGGCGACGCTGCTCGCGCACGCGCACCGGAACTCGACGCTCTTCAACATCGGTCTGCAGATCGAGGACGCGCAGGGCCGCTGCCTCTGGAGCGAGCCGGCGCAGCCCGGGTGCCCCGGCCGCTCGTTCGCAGACGAGCCGTGGTTCCAGGAAGGCCGCCGGGCGCGCGGGC